>JAJQHP010000246.1 GCA_021199695.1 Clostridiales bacterium | reverse complement strand
GTAGTACTCATACTACCGGGTGCGTATGATGGTGGAGCAGGAGCAGACGGAGTATGGCTGGGAATTTCTCTTCCTGGGGGCCAATATCGACGCCATCTCCACCGCCCGGCGGTTTGGCATCGACGCGGACCGGGCGGTGAACTTCCACGCCGACGGGGCGGGCGTCCGGCTGAACTATGAGGCCGTCAGCTGCGCCGCCAGCTGTCTCCGGGAGGGCGCGCCCCTGCAGGCCAGCTGGAAGGCGAGCATTGACAAGGATTTCAAGTCCCGGAAATCTCACCGTTAAATTGCAAAAAACGCAGCCGGGGCAGTCCCATTTGGAACTGCCCCGGCTGTGTCTGTTCACCTGTCTCCCCTCATGCCGTCCGCTTCCGGAAGCAGAAGGTCACGGCGAAGCACCCCGCCAGCACCAGGGTGATGGACGCCCCGGCGGAGGAGCCGATATAGTAGCTGACCATCAGTCCGGCGACCCCCGACAGCAGCGCCAGCGCCAGAGAGCAGAGGGTGTACTGCCGCAGGTTCCGGGAGACGTTTCTCGCCGCCGCCCCGGGGAGGATAAGCATGGAGTTGATGACCAGTAGGCCCACCCAGGTCATAGACAGGGTGACCACCAGGGCCACGGCGCAGTTGAACAGGGCGTCCTGCTGCCACAGCCGGATGCCCCGGCTCCGGGCCAGGGCGGGGTGGATGGCAGAGAGGGTAAGCTGGTTCAGGGAGGTGACCCACAGCGCCACCACCAGCAGGAGGATGCCCCCCAGGACGGCGATTTTGGACGGCGTCACCGAAAGAATGTCTCCCACCAGCAGGCTGTTGAACTTGGTGAAGCTCTGCCCGCCCAGGGTGGACAGGAAGATGCCCAGGGCCACGGCGGTAGAGGAGAACACGCCGATCACCGTGTCCCCCGCCAGGTTGGTGCGATAGCGCACCCAGGTAAACAGCAGGGCAAAGCACACCGCCAGCGCCGCCGCGCACCAGTTGGGGTCGGCAAAGCCCGCCAGCGTCCCGGCGGCGATACCGGTAAAGGCGGAGTGTCCCAGGGCGTCGGAGAAGAAGGACATCTTCTTCTCCACCACCATGGTGGACAGCAGACCGAACAGGGGGGAGATGACCAGCACCGCCAGCAGGGCGTTTTTCATAAAGTACATACTGCCGCTCTCCGCCCACTCAAAGGGCAGCAGATCCACCAGCCAATACCAGAGGTCCATCAGACATTCCCCCCTCTCTTCGCCTCTGCGCCGAAAATCTGCCGGAAAGCGGGGGAGGACAGCACCTCCCGGGTGTCTCCCTGGGCCAGGATGCGCTTTTGAAGTAAAATCACCTTGTCCACCCGGTTCAGAGTCTGGAAGTCGTGGGTGGACAGGAGGATGGAGAGGTCATAGGTCTCCCGGATGTGGTCCAGCAGCTCCAGCAGCTGCTGCTCTCCCTCCACGTCCACGCCGCTCATAGGCTCGTCCAGGATGAGCAGATTGGGGATAGGCTCCAGGGCCATGGCCAGCAGCACCCGCTGCACCTCGCCCCCGGAGAGCATCCCCACCCGCTTGTCGATGAGGCTCTCTCCGTTCACCCGGGCCAGAGCCTCCAGCACCTTTTCCCGCCGCTTTTTCGGCACGGGCAGAAAGGCGGGATACCGGGTGGTGGCGGTGAGAAACAGGTCCAGGACGCTCACCGGGTCGTCCGGGTCAAAGCCGGGGCTTTGGGGGACGTAGCCGATGGTGGGCTTCTGTGCCCCGTTCTCGGCGGACCGGAAGGTGATGCGCCCCTGATAGGGGACCGCTCCCAGAATGGACTTGAATAGGGAACTCTTCCCCGCGCCGTTGGGGCCGATGAGGGCGATCAGCTCCCCACAGTGGAGGTGAAAGCCCACGTCGTCCAGGATCAGGTCCTCTCCCAACCGGACGGTCAGATGCTCCACCCGCAGGCAGCAGCGGCCCTCGCAGCCCCCGTGACAATTTTGATGCTTCTCCCGGCTCATTGATATGCCTCCCGGATGGTGGTCAGATTTTCGGTGACGGCGTCCTCATAGGCTTCAATGGTATCCCCGTCGCTGCCGCTCATGATCATGGACAGGGTCCAGACGGAGACACCGCACTCCCGGCTGATGATGCCGGCGGCGTTGTCCGAGCCGTTGACCTCCACAAATACGGCGGGGAGGTTCTGGGCCTGGACGATGGAAATAATCTCCTTTAATTCCAGGGCGGAGGCCTCCGCCCCTTCTTCCTCCTCGATAGCGGCGGCGATCTCCAGGTCAAAGGCCTCTGCAAAGTAGGAGAAGCCGTCGTGGAAGGTGATGATCTCCAGCCCCCGGACGGCCTGGCCCACATCGCTCTCCCGGAGGGAGTCGGCAAAGTCCTCCAGCTCCCGGGCCACCGTCTCTCCCCGGGTCCGGTATTCCTCCGCCCGGTCCGGGTCCAGCTCCGCCAGACCCGCCGCCAGGTTCCGGGCCATCTGGGCGTACCGGTCCGGGTCCATCCAGATGTGGGGGTCGGATTCTTCGCCGTCCTCATCCTCATCGTCCTCGTCGTGGTGGTGCTCCTCCCCGGCGAGCAGGTCGATGTCCTGGGAGCAGTCGATCACCGTCCGCCCCTCCAGCACATCGTCCAGAAAGTCCTCCAGACCCGCGCCGTTGATGGCCACGGCGTCCGCCCGCTCCACCGCCTTCATGTCCTGCACCGTCAGGGTGTAATCGTGGAGACAGGACACCTGCTGGTCGATGACCAGCTCCGCCTCCACGCCCTCCATTTCGCCCACAATGCTGTTGGCCAGGAGATAGACGGGATAGGTGGTGCAGGCCACCGTCAGCGTCTCCGCCGTCTCGTCTGTATTTGTCGTGCTCCCGCAGCCCGTCAGAAGCAGGGCCAGGAGCAGCAGTAAAACCGTGATTCGTCTCATGGGGTTGGGTTCCTCCGTCCGGTAGGGCGGGGCTTCCCCCGCTCTCTGGGGCGCATCATATCACAGTGAATCTCAAAAGTCAAACATTTGTTCGAATCATCATATGAGCATTTGCTCATGAACCCGCTCACCACCGGTTGGAGGTGAGAAAATCCGCCCCGGCCCTTGCCCACATCCGCTTGCGGAAGGGGCAGTTCACCGTCCAGACGTTCACGGTACAGCCCTTTTGGTGGGCGTAGGCCGGGAGGCTCAGTCCGGTTTTCGTAGTGCGGAAGTCGATGCCGCTGTTGCCCAGGGCCGCCGCCCGGTCCACTGCCTCCCTTGTCCCCCGCTCTGTCAGCAGCTGGACAGGGATGCTCTCCGTCAGCGTGCGAAGCTCCCGGAGCCGCTCGATCTGAAAGCTGATGCACATACACTGCTGTTCCATGCCCATGCTCTGCACCGTCTCGTACACCGCCCGGACCTCATTTATGTCAACCAGTCCCTTTAGCTCGATGACGGCCACGGCCCCGTACCGTTTGCAGATGTCCAAATAGGCGGTCAGGGTGGGGATGCTCCGGTCGCTGCACCGGGCCAGGCCCCGGCCCCGGTCGATACGGCACCGGCGGAGCTGTTCCAGGGTCATCTCCCGGACCGGGCCTGTGCCGTCGGTGGTCCGGTCCACTGTGTCGTCGTGGATACAGACCAGCGCTCCGTCGGCGGTAGCGTGGACGTCCGTCTCGATGCCCCACACCCCCCGCTGACCCGCCAGCTCAAAGGCCAGGAGGGAATTTTCCGGTGCCTCGGCGCTCAGACCCCGGTGGGCGATGCTGCGGCACGAAAGGCCGCTCTCCTTTTTTACCAAGTGTACCTCTCCCCTTCTGTCGTTCTCCAAAAAGGACCGGGGCCTCGGAGGGCCCCGGTCGCTCAGTTGGCTTGGTTATTGGTTATAGTTCATTTTCTCCTCATAGGCCACGATGAGTTCCAGATTTTTGATCTCGTAGTCGTTGAGCAGGTCCAGCGTGAAATCAGCCGGTTCAATGTACCCATAATACCAGCTCTTGGAATCAAAGTATTCCTGCAGGGTATCATCGTCAAACAGTCTGCCATGCCGGGCATAGATCTCGTTCCGGGCCACGCGGCACTGCCACGCAGTCAGGCCAGACAGGTCGGACTCGGAAAGATACCGGCTGCTGCTGTCCGCCAGCACATAGTCGTCAGAGGTCGCCGTCACTCCCGTGTCGTCACCGTTCTCCGTATTCTCCGTGCTCTCGGTTTCATCGGCGTCGTCCGTCTCCAGCGCCAGGACCGTGACCTCCACGCTGTCCGTCTCCCCGTTGGGGCCGGTGGCAGTAGCTACGGTGGCCCCGGCGGCCAGAGCCGTGAGCTGACCGCTGCTGTCCACCTCCACGACGCCCGCCACGGAGTAGGTCCAGCTGACCTGATCGGCGTTGTCTCCGATGATCTGATAGGTCATGCCCTCATAGACGGTGAGCTCATCGGTGGTCAGGGAGACGTCGATCTGTTCCGTCTGCTCCGCCTCATCGGCCGTCTCATCCACAGACGATTCTTCCTCCGCATCGGCCTCGTCTTCGCTCTCAGCTTCCGGCGCGTTGTCGGTTTCCTCTGCGTCGTCCCCGGTCTGCTCCTCGTCGTCCGTGTTTTCTGCCTCTTCCTCCACGATGGAGGTCTGGTTCGCCTCATCCGTCTCTTCGTCGGACTGACCCAGCATCCCCTTGGTCCATAGAATCACCACCGCCGCAATGACCGCCACCACGATAATCGCCAGGATCACCGCGATCACCGTCCCGCCGGACTTCTTCGGCGGCTCCTCCTCGGTGAACGACTGCTGATAGTCCTCCCAGCGCTGTGTCGGCGGTTCCTCCGGGACAGTCGGCTGTCCGTCCGGCTCCTCCGCCGTCCAGGAGGTCGGTTCCTCCCACGTCCTTGCAGACTCCACCGGCGGCGGCGTAACCACAGTGCCGTCCAATCCGGGCAGGTCCCGGGTCAGTTCCTCTGGGATGGGCGTGCCGTCCTTGGTGCAAAAGCGTATCCGGGCGGTGATCACCTCTCCGCAGGTGGGGCAGCGGGGAATTCGCTTGCCGCATTTCGTACAAAAGGCGGCAGTATCTTCCGTTTCCTGATGACAATAGGGACAATTCATCTTCCTTCACTCCAATCCCTTTGGGCCGTCATGCTCATTCCATCTCTGCAGCAGCTTGCTCATAGTCAAATCCACAGGTGGGGCAGAAGCGCACCCCTTCCTTCCGGACCGTGCTGCACCGGGGGCAGCTCTCCTGTGGGTGGGCCGGGGTCGTCTCCGGTGGCTGGACCTGCTGGGGGACACGCTCTCCGCAGACGGTGCAGAACATCGCGCCCTCCACCAGAGCCGTACCGCAGACCCGGCATACGGTCTGCTTCTTCTGGGGCAGACGGCAGCCGCAGTAGCTGCAAAACGGATTCACGCTGGGCACCTCCCGTCCGCACTGGGGGCAGTTGGTCAGGCCCAGCTTCTCCTGGAGCAGACGCTTCTTCTCCTGGAGCTCCGCCATTGCCACATCGATCTGCTGCACCACAGAGGCCAGCTCCGGCTCCGGCTCCCCCTGATGGGCGGCATAATACCACCTGCCCAGTTGGGCATAGAGCTGCTCGATCTGCCGCTCCCGCTCGCTGATCTCGTTGGACAGGGCGGCGTTGTCTCCCATGTTCTTCGTCCCCATCCAGGTCTTTCGCACCTGATCCATGAATGCCATTTCCTTTTCCTCCCGCCGTATGTAACTTGTTTGCCTTTTCTCTGGCCGTTCCCATTCTCCTGTTTTCCAATTCAAGGTCATTTTACCATAGGGCGACGGGTTTTTCAATCGCAGTCAGGGCATTTTTCCATATTTTGTCTACGGACAAAGCCCGGAGGCGCGCCTCCGGGCTTTTGACGGAAAAATCTGCTTACTCTACCCGGATCAGGAATTTCAGCTCGTAGTCCTGACTGGCGGGATACTGGAACTCCGGGGCCACGGCGGGGCCGCAGCTGCCGGTGCCGATGCCCTGCTGGAAGGCCTGGATGGTGACGTAGGTGCCGGTGGGCGTTTCGTCCTTCTGATGGCGCATGGTCATCAGCTCCCGATCGCTGTAGGGCTTGACGCCCAGCTCGAAGGGCTGCTCGACGGCCTGGAAGGTGACCCGGTTCTTGCCGTCGGAGACGGACGCCAGGGTGCAGTCACACCGGTTGCCGCTCTCCTGGGGCCGGATGTTCGGCTCGGTCATGTCGGAGACAGTGCAGGAGACGGGGGCGATGGGGAACTGCTCCTTCATATCCGCATAGGACTCGCC
>JAJQHP010000111.1 GCA_021199695.1 Clostridiales bacterium | reverse complement strand
CGCCGGTAAAAATCCCTACCTCATCTCCCAGGCGGCGGAGCGGGTCTGCATTCAGTTTGTGGTGCTGGCCATCGACTCCCGGCGGCGGACGGAGGGAGGCTTTGAGGTGGTGGTAGCCGGAGGGCGCATCCCCACCGGTCTGGACGCCATCGAGTGGGCCAGAGAGGGAGAGCGGCTGGGGGCCGGAGAAATTTTGTTGACCTCCATGGACGCCGACGGCACCAAGGCGGGCTTCGATCTGGAGCTGACCCGGGCCGTGACCCAGGCGGTCCGCATCCCGGTCATCGCCTCCGGTGGCTGCGGCAGCCTGTCCCACTTTGCGGAGGTCTTTCGGGAGACCGACTGTGACGCCGCGCTGGCGGCCTCCCTGTTCCACTTTGGAGAGCTGACCGTTCCACAGGTGAAGGAATACCTCAGAACACAAAACATCCCGGTGCGCCGGTGAGGAGACTGCTATGTTTGATTTAGACCTGCTGTTTCAAAAATCCGACCTCATTCCGGTCATCATTCAGGACCGTGCCACCAAGGACATCCTCATGCTGGGCTTCACCAACCGGGAGGCGGTGGAGCGGACGCTGGAGACGAAAACCGCCTGGTTCTGGTCCCGGAGCCGGGAGACCCTGTGGAACAAGGGGGAGACCTCCGGGCATTTCCTCCATGTGAGGAAGATCGTCACCGACTGCGACACAGACACCCTGCTGTACCTCTGTGACCCGGACGGGCCCACCTGCCACACCGGGCGGCGGAGCTGCTTTTTCAACGACATCTGGGAGGCGGAGGAATGAGCATCGACAGCGCCCTGTGGACCCAGTACCGGGTGGTGCTGGACAGGAAGCAAAACCCCGGCGGGGAGAAGTCCTATACCAGCTACCTGTACAGCCAGGGGCTGAATAAGATCCTGAAAAAATGCGGCGAGGAGACCTTTGAGGCGGTCATCGCCGCCAAGGGGGACGACCGGGACGATTTGCTGGGGGAGCTGGGCGACGTGCTCTACCATGTCACCGTTCTGCTGTGCTTTCTGGACATCCCCTTTGCCGACGTGCTCGCTGCACTAAATCGTCGCTGCGGCACGGAGGGCCAGCCGGTGGATGCACTGCTGGACGCTGTGGCCGCCCGAAAAAATCTGCCCGTCCTGGAAGGGGCGGGGGAGGGCAGCTCCTACACCGCCTACCTCCTCCAACAGGGGACGGACAAGATCTTGAAAAAGGTGGGGGAGTCCTGCTCCCTGCTGCTCCTGGCCGCCAAGGATGGGGACAGAGGCGAAGCGGTCTCCCAGTGCGCCGGGCTGCTGTACCACCTGCTGGTGCTGCTGGTGAATGAGGACATCCCCGCCCAGGCCCTGGGGGAGACCCTGGACCTGCGCAACGGCGCCACAGGAAACCTGAAAACCTTCCACCAGACAGATGTGAATACCTGATAGACACCCCTCCGGGCCGCACAGGTCGGCTTCGGAGGGGCTTTTCTGTTCTCACTCCCGGATCTGATGCGCAACATAGTTTCACAAATAAATAAGGACTTTTTGCTTGCTATTTGTTAAAAATAATGATATGATACGGCAAAGAGGCTTGCAGCGAGCTGTCGTTTTCCACTGCAAACCGCATTTGACACCCGAAAGGAGCTGCTTACATGAAGCAAAAAATACTGGCCGCAGTGCTGGCTCTTATGATGGTGGTTTCCGTCATGCAGCCGTTTTACGTATCTGCGGAGGAGGGCGACGAGGAAGCGTCCTCTGTGGTGGCTGCCGAGGAGGCTGAAGCCTCTGACGAGGTCGCAGAGCCTGCCGCAGAGGAAGGGCTTGAGGAGACGGTGGAGGATACCACCGACGAATCCAGCCCTGTATATGCTGTGGCCGCCTCTGCCAATGCCACAGAGGTCACCGCCGGGGACACCGTCTCCCTGTCCGCATCTGTTACCGTGGACGGAACGGAGGTCACTGACCTGGAAGGGGAGGGCCTCTATCTGTGGTGGTGGACGGATGTCTGGGCTGCCGACCACGCCTCTGGCAACAGTGACTCTGTTTACAGCAACTATGACAATGGAAGCGGATATTCCCTGTCGGCAGATGTTACGCTGCCCAGCACAGGGACCTATTACATCGCTGCGGAGCTGCAGGACAGCGGTTGGAATCGGCTCGCCATCGTCTACGTTACCATCACCGTATCCGCCGCCGAGGTGGAGGTGGAGATGTCCGACCTGACCGCCAGCCTGACCAACCCTGATTTTGAAACCGGGGACAGCACCGGTTGGACGCTGAATGGGTTCTATGAAGTAAAAACAGACAGCTGGGCCAGCAATAATACGACCAGTATGCTGAACCTGTGGCTGTCTGACAGCGAGGCGGTCGAGGGCTCCGCCTCCTACACCGTCGCTCTGACGGCGGGGACCTATCAGTTTGGTTTTGATACCTCTGGCTCTGCGTCCGGCAGCAGCCTGATCTATACCGTCACCGCAGGTGATACCGTGCTGGCAGATAGCACGGCCGTTGATGTCACCAGTGGCTGGGATGTATGGGTGACCAACACCACCGCCGAGTTTACGCTCACCGAGGAGACCGAGGTCACCTTCACCCTCTCCGGGACCGTTGCGGCGGGGGATTGGGGCTACCTGGACAACCTGACCTTGTCCGGCACCGGCTCGGTGGTGGAAGCCGAGGCCGAGATGACCGACCTGACCGCCAGCCTGACCAACCCCGATTTTGAGACGGGAGACAGCACCGGCTGGACGCTGACCGGCTTCTCCTCCATCACCACAGACAGCTGGGCCAGCAACAATACGACCTATATGCTGAGCCTGTGGCTGTCTGACAGCGAAGCAGTCGAGGGCTCCGCCTCCTACACCGTCGCTCTGACGGCGGGGACCTATCAGTTTGGTTTTGATACCTCTGGCTCTGCGTCCGGCAGCAGCCTGATCTATACCGTCACCGCAGGTGATACCGTGCTGGCAGATAGCACGGCCGTTGATGTCACCAGTGGCTGGGATGTATGGGTGACCAACACCACCGCCGAGTTTACGCTCACCGAGGAGACCGAGGTCACCTTCACCCTCTCCGGGACCGTTGCGGCGGGAGACTGGGGCTACCTGGACAACCTGACCCTGTCCGGTACCGGCTCGGTGGTGGAGGACGATACCTCTGTCGAGGCCGACATCAATGTGGACAAGGTTTCCAGCCTGACCGAGGACTTCATCATGGGCATGGATATCTCCTCCATCATCTCCGAGTTCAACAGCGGCGTTGTTTACTATGATTTCGATGGCAACAAGATCGACAATATCACCGATTTCTGTAAATTCCTGGCAGAGTGCGGCGTCACCACCATCCGGGTCCGGGTGTGGAACGACCCCTATGACTCTGATGGCAACGGCTACGGCGGCGGCAACAACGATGTGGCTACCGCTGTGAAGATCGCCCAGGGCTGCGCCGCCGCCGGTCTGCGCATGCTCGTGGACTTCCACTACTCCGACTTCTGGGCAGATCCCGGCAAGTACGACGCTCCCAAGGCGTGGGAGGGCATGACCGTTGATGAGAAGGCGGAAGCCCTGTATGATTTTACCGAGGAGGCCCTGAATGAGATCGCCGCCACCGGCGTCACCATCTGGGGCGTCCAGGTGGGCAACGAGACCACCGGCGGCATCGCCGGAGTGAGCAACAGTGACCTGGAGGGTATGTGCACCCTGTTCAGCGCAGGCGCCGCCGCTATCCGGGCGGTCAGCGAGACCATCGGCCAGGACATCAAGGTGGTCATCCACGTCACCAACCCGGAGAAGTCCCGGCTGACCCAGTGGGCCGGTTATCTGGACACCTATGATGTAGACTATGACGTTCTGGCTACCTCCTATTATCCCTACTGGCACGGCACCTTCGCCAACCTCCAGAGCCAGATGGAGGCGGTGCAGAATACCTATGGCAAGGATGTCATGGTGGCCGAGACCAGCTATGCCTACACCCTGGATGACACCGACGGCCACGACAACACCGTCCGGGTGGGCAACAACGACACCGGCATGAGCTGGGCCTATACCGTCCAGGGCCAGGCCAGCTTCATCCGTGACCTGATCGAGGCGGTCAGCGACGCCGGAGGACTGGGTGTGTTCTATTGGGAGTCTGCCTGGATCACCGTGGGCGACACCACCGGTCTGGAGGGCGACGAGTATGATGCCCAGGTGACGGCCAACAAGGTCCTGTGGGAGAAATACGGCTCCGGCTGGGCCTCCAGCTTTGCCGCGGAGTACGACCCGGATGACGCCGGTGTGTGGTACGGCGGCTCCGCCATCGACAACCAGGCCATGTTCGCCGCAGACGGCACTCCCCTGGCCAGCATCAATGTCTGGAACTACGTCAAGACCGGCGCATATTCCAACACCGTCAGTGTGGATGATATCGAAGCGGTCTCCGAGAGCATTGTGATCGGAGACAGCTACACCCTGCCGGAGACCGTCACCGTCACCTACAACAGCGGCGCCGTGGCAGAATCTGTCGTCTGGAACGAGGATGACGTGGCCGCCATCGACACCGGCGTTCAGGGGACCTATGTGGTCAGCGGTACCGTCACCCTGTCCAGGGAGGTCAACTCCGGGGATTATGCGGGGGAGACCACCGTTTCCACCACCTATACCCTGACGGTCAAGGGTGTCAACCTGATTGGCGACGACTGGAGCTTCGAGAATGGGGGAGACAACTTCTCCGGTCTGGGCTCTAACGGCACCAAGATCAGCAATGAGGACCCCTATGACGGAACCTATGCTCTGCACTGGTATCTGTCCTCCGCCGCGACCAGCAATGTCACCTACCTGGGTGAGAACCAGGAGGGCATCACCCTGGAGCCCGGCGTCTACTCCTTTGAGGCATATGCCCAGGGCTATGCGGGAGACACTGTCACCCTCAGCGTTTTGAACCACGACAGCGGGGAGACCATCGCCACCGGCGAGGCAGTTACCCTGACGGGCTGGGCTGCCTGGGCCACCCCCACCGTCACCTTCACTGTCACCGAGACCACCACAGTTGACCTGGGCATCACCATCGTCTTCCAGGCCGGCGGCTGGGGCACGGTGGACTGTATGTATCTGTCCCAGACGGGCGAGCTGACCGCAGCTCTTGACCTGACCGAGCTGGAGGCCATCGTGGCCCAGGCAAACGCCCTGACCGAGAGCGACTACACCGCTGACTCCTGGAGCGCCCTGGCCGATCTGCTGGACGAGGCTGACGCCATTCTGAACGGCGAGACGGACGGACTGACCCAGGACGACATCGACGAGCTGGTCGCCAACATTACCGCCGCCATCCAGGCTCTGGTGGAGCAGACGACTGACCCCTCCACACCGGATACAGATACGGATACCGACGCCACCCTGCTGTCGACTCCCGAGCTGACAGGCGTATCCAGCGGCACAGATGGCGTGACAGTGACCTGGGAGGCCGTGGAAGGGGCCGAGCAATATGTGGTCCTGCGCCGGACGGCGGATTCCGAGGACGGCTGGGAGGCCATTGGCGCCACCTATGGGACCAGCTACACCGATACCGACGTGATCTCCGGCCAGACCTACTATTACACCGTGGCCTGTCTGGACGCAGACGGCAACCTGGCCAGCGACTATGACGATGTGGGCCTGAGCATCTGCTGGAACGCCTCTGACACGGACGACTCCGACACAGGCAGCAGCAGCTCCACCAGCAGTTCCGGCTCCAGCAGCTCCGGTTCCAGCTCCGGCAGCAGCTCCAGCTCCAGCAGCAGCTCCGGTTCTGCAAAGACCGGGGACAGCAGCATGAGCCTGGCAGTCCTCGCTGCCATGATGGCGTTGGCGGCGGCCGCTTTCGTGGCGCTTCTGGTCAGCCCAAAAAAGCATCGCCAGAAATAAGATGTCAGTCTGCTGAGCGGACATAGAAGCAAAAACAAGGCTTGGGGACCGGAAACGGCTCCCAAGCCCTGTTTGTTTGCCAGGAAATCAGCAAACAAGTCCTGTGATGTCACAGAGCAGAAAACGGCTACCCATTTTTACCTGCCTGTGTTATAATACCATCCAAATGGAGCTGACGGAGAGGAGGCGCAGAGATGGACAGGATCAAGCGGAGCCATGGCCGGACCATGTTTTGGTGCGGGCTGCTCAATCCGGTCTTTCTCTGCTGGGTCTGGGGCGGACTGTCCGCCTTTCTACGCCTGTGCCGCTATGGAGCGGTCAGAACCAATGTCATTCAGGGAGTTTTATATCTG
>JAJQHP010000003.1 GCA_021199695.1 Clostridiales bacterium | reverse complement strand
CGGGTGCTGGCCCACAGGGAGCTGTGTGAGCTGGTGGACACCATCTGCCGCACCTCCCTCAACGGGCCGGTTTACGACCTGTTCGGCAGCCGCATCCTCCTGTGTCCCGTGGAGGACGGGGAGACGGCAGCAGCGGCGGGGCTGACCCTGACCGCCTTTGACATCCACTCTGTCAAGCTCCGGCAGTTCGGATTCCGCGCCCTGCTGCCGGACGGCACAAGCGTGGTCACATTGGGGGATGAACCCTTTCAGGAGGTCTGCCGTCCCTATGTGGAGGGGGCGGACTGGCTGCTCAGCGAGGCCTTCTGCCTCTACGAGGACCGGGAGCGGTATCACCCCTACCGCATTAGCCACGCCACCGCCCTGGACGCGGGCCGCAACGCGGCCTCGCTGAACGCGAAGAATCTGGTGCTCTACCACACCCGGGACTACGGGGCGGACCGCCGGGAACGGTTCACCGCCGAGGCGCAAAGCGTATTCAGCGGAAACGTCTGGGTGCCGGAGGATTTGGAACGGATCACCCTCTGACGGCTTCCCTGTCAGAATCAGAACGCAGGCCCCTGAGCGGGGCCTGTTTTTTTTTCGCAGTCCCCGCAAATTTTCCTGCAATCCCTGTGACTTTTCCTGCGTTTCCCCGTCTAACTAACAGCAGACCAATAGAAGGGAGGGAACCCCATGGACGCCTTTGAAACACTCTACCGCAAAAGCTCCGGCAAGGTCTATCGCTACCTGCTCTCCCTGACGGGCAGCCAGGAGCGGGCGGAGGAGCTCACCGCCGAGACCTTTTACCGGGCCTATCTTCACATCGACCGGTTCCAGGGCCGCAGCTCGGTGGACACCTGGCTCTTCTCCATCGCGAAAAACGTATGGCGGACGGAGCAGCGGCGGGCCGGGCGGTTCACCGACCTGCCGGAGGATTTTCCGGAGGAACGCGACCCCCTCTCCGGCGTGGAAGACCACGACAACGCCATGCGCATTCACCAGGCCCTCCACCGCCTGCCGGAGCCCTACCGGGAGGTGTTCTCCCTCCGGGTGTTCGGGGAGCTGTCCTTCGCCGACATCGGCGAGCTGTTCGGCAAGAGCGACAGCTGGGCCAGAGTGACCTTTTACCGGGCCAGATGCAAGTTAAAGGAGGAATCGACATGAAGCTGAGCTGTGACGTAATGGACGATCTGCTGCCCCTGTACGCAGACGGAGCCTGCGGCCAGGAAACGGCGGCGCTGGTGGAGGCGCATCTGGCGGACTGCCCCCGCTGCCGGGCCAGGCTGGAGCAGATGCGGGAGCCTGTGCCGTCGGAGGAGGCGGCGCGGCAGCGGCAGGAGGAGGCGGCCGCCTTAAAAAAATCGGTTCTGGCAGGAATCAGGCAGACGGTACGGGGGTTCGCGATAGCCGCTTTCGCACTGGTATTTTTGGCGTTGGTGACAGCGACAGGGACGCTGATTTATCAGACCTGGTGGACGTATACCTATGATACATTCGTCCGCCTGCCCGTGTCCGATGTGGAGGTGGAGAAATGCGAGGTACAGGAGGACGGAACGGTATATTTTGTCCTCCGCCTGGATACCGACCTGTATCCCTTCGCCACCGGTGTAGAGACGGACGAGGAGGGGAATTACCAACTCTATATCCTCTGCTACCGGAAGCACGACCCCAACAGCATGGAGGAGCGGCTGGATAACCGACTGACATGGGGAACCTTTGCAGAGGGCCTGGGCAGTCCGGACGGCCCCTTCACAGCAGATCACAGTATCACCCTGATAGACGACGACGGCAACGAGCTGATCATCTACGACAGGGACGCCTCATAGAGACAGCCCGCAAAAAAGGCATCTGCCCGGAACCACCCGGACAGATGCCTTTTCTTCTATTTTTTCTCACTCGGCCAGGAACCGCTCCAGACGGTCCAGGCCCTTTTTGATGTTCTCCATGGAGGCGGCGTAGCTCCAGCGGAGGAAGCCGTCGATGCCAAAGCCGGAGCAGGGGACCAGGCAGACCAGCCCCTCCTTGAGGAAGGCATCGCTGAAATCGTCGGCGGAGCCGATGTAGTGGCCCCGGATGGTCCGGCCAAGCTGCTGCTTGATGTTGACCATGACGTAGAAAGCACCCTGGGGCTTGAGGCAGCTCAGGCCGGGGATGGCGTTGATGCGCTCCACCAGATAGTTCCGGCGCTGCTCAAAGGCCTGGCGCATGACCTCGGCGGAGGCCTGGTCCGCCTCCAGGGCCATGGCGGAGGCCGCCTGGGTGATGGAGCAGGGGCTACCGGTGGAATGGCTCAGGTAGTTGGCGGCCACCTTGGCGATGGTCTCGTCGCAGGCCAGATAGCCCAGCCGCCAGCCGGTCATGGCGTAGCTTTTGGAGACACCGTTGATGATAATGGTGCGCTGCTTGATCTCCTCGCTCAGAGAGGCCACAGAGACGAAGGTGTTGTCGTCATAGACCAACTTGTAATAGATCTCGTCGGAGAGGATGTAGAGGTCGTGCTTCACGCACACCGCAGCCAGGGCCTCCAGCTCCTCCCGGGTGTAGAGCATACCGGTGGGGTTGGAGGGGTTGTTGAGCATGACACACTTGGTATTGGGGGTGACGGCGGCCTCCAGCTTTTCGGGAGTGAGCTTGAAATCCTCCTCCTCGGTGGCCAGGACGCAGACGGGGACGCCGCCCACCATCTTCACCAGCTCCACATAGCTGACCCAGTAGGGGGCGGGGATGATGACCTCGTCTCCCGGATTCACCAAGGCGCGGAGGGCGATGTAGACGCAGTGCTTGGCGCCGGAGGAGCAGACGATCTGGGGCGGCTCATAGTACAGGCCCAGATCCTCCTTCAGCCGGTCACAGATGGCGATCTTCAGATCCATAGTGCCGGAGGCGGGGGTGTAGCGGGTCTGGTTGTGGATAATGGCCTCCACGGCGGCCAGCTTGATGTGGTCCGGCGTGGGGAAGTCCGGCTCGCCGGCGGCAAAGCCCAGCACGTCCACCCCGTTGGCCTTCATCTCCTTATAGAGAGAGTCCAGAGCCATGGTGGTAGATGCCTGGACATTTGATGCAATGGAAGAAATGGGTTTCAAGCGGATTACCTCCCAATCATTTTCTCGTGGTTTAGTATACTTCTTTTCTTGCATCTCTGCAAGCCCAAAACGACAAAAACGGCGAAAAAATGAAAGAGAAGCCCGCTAGAGTTTCATGTTTTGGGAATACTGACCAACACCGGGCGGCAGAATTTTGCAGGGCGGGAGGAATTTCCTGCAAAATGGGGGAGGGTCTGCGGATTCCTTGGCTCCCTCTTTGATGGAGGCCAGGATTAGGCGCAAACCCCTTGCCTCCCTCCGTGAGGGAGGTGGCACGGCGTCAGCCGTGACGGAGGGAGAGCAGCAGGCACAATCATACAACAGAAACCCATCGGCGAATTCGCAGGGAGTCATTACGAATTCGCCGATAGGTTTTACAATGTCTGGGATGCGTACCGCACTCCCTCAGTCAGCTTCGCTGACAGCTCCCTCAGAGAGGGAGCCAAGAGAACCGTCACCGCATTTCATTTTCACAATAACCCCTTTTCCCCACTTGTTGAACAGGGACAAATGTGCTATACTTTAACCTGTATGAATACGTCCCGCCCTGTGGGGCCGTGGACGGTATGAAGGAGTGTAATCCATGAAGATCGTGGTTTTGGCGGGAGGCCTGTCGGGAGAGCGGAATGTCTCCCTTTCCTCCGGGGTCATGGTGGCCCAGGCCCTCCGGGGCGGCGGACATGAGGTGGCGCTGGTGGATATGTTCTTCGGCCTGGAAGGCTGCTCTGACAGCCTGGAGAGCCAGTTTCAGGCGCCCCTTCCTCTCCAGTGGCGGCGTGTGGCGGCGGAGGCCCCCGACCTGAAGGCGGTACGGGCCAGCCGGGAGGATAAAAGCCCCTCTCTCTTTGGCCCCGGCGTGCTGGAGCTGTGCCGCATGGCGGACATCGTCTATCTGGCCCTCCACGGGGACGTGGGGGAGAACGGCAGCGTACAGGCCGCCTTCGACCTGATGGGCATCCCCTACACCGGCTCCGGCTCCTTCCCCAGCGCCATCGCCATGGATAAGGACCTGACCAAGCGGCTCATTGCCGACACAGGGGTCAAGACCCCGTCCTGGCGCAAGGTGGTGTATGCTGCCGATGACATCCCTGCTCTGGTGGAGGAGACTGCCCTGCCGGTGGTGGTGAAGCCTCTGGATTCCGGCTCCTCCATCGGCGTGGCCATCGCCTCCACCAAGGAGGAGCTGCAGGCTGCCCTGACAGACTGCCTGAGCTACGGCGGACGGGTGGTGCTGGAGCAGTACATCCGGGGCCGGGAAATTCAGATGGCCTGGCTGGAGGGCCACGTCCTTCCCTCCATCGAGATCATCCCCAAGGAGGGCTTTTACGACTACAAAAACAAGTATCAGCCCGGGGCCACCGTGGAGATCACCCCCTCTCCCATCCCACCGGAGTGGGAGGAACGCATTGCCAGAGACACGAAAACGGTGTTTGAGACGGTGGGGCTCTCCGTCTATGCCCGGGCGGACTTTATCGTCACCCCAGACGGCACTCCCTGGTTTTTGGAGATCAATACCCTTCCGGGGATGACCCCCACCAGCCTGGTCCCTCAGGAGGCCCAGGCCGCAGGCATCGGCTACGGCGATCTGTGCGAGATCGTTATCAAACAGTCCCTGAAGGCCAGAGGCCGGGAGAGAGAGGAATAAGGACAGATGGAATCGATCACAGTTGCAGAGCTTCTGACCGCCGTGAACGGCGAGCTGCTCCAGCCCTACGACGAGCAAACGTCTTTTGACCAGGTGGACACGGACAGCCGGAAGATCACCCCCGGCTCCCTGTTTGTCCCCCTGGTGGGGGAGACCTTCGACGGCCACAGCTATCTGGACCAGGCTCTGGAGCAGGGTGCTGTGGGCTGCCTGACCCAGATGCCCATGGAGACCTATCGCCCTGACCGGTTCTATGTGCTGGTGGAGGACACCACCACCGCCCTGGGGGACCTGGCCCGGTACTACCGGAGCCGGTTCGACATCAAGGTGATCGGCATCACCGGCAGCGTGGGCAAGACCACCACCAAGGACATGGTGGCTTCGGTGCTCAGCCGGAAGTACAGTGTCCTCAAGACCCAGGGGAACTATAACAACAACATCGGCGTGCCCAAGACCCTCTTTGGCCTCAACGCCTCCCATCAGGTGGCGGTGGTGGAGATGGGCATGAACCACATGGGGGAGACCGACTATCTCACCCGCATTGCTCAGCCGGACATCGCCATTATCACTAACATCGGGGACGCCCACATCGAGAACCTGGGCAGCCGGGAGAACACCCTCCGGGCCAAGGCGGAGATCTTCAATGGCATGAAGCCGGAGGGGATGGCGGTGCTCAACGGAGACGACCCGCTGCTGGCCAAGCTGGGCGGGGTGCTCATCCACCCCATCACCTGGTACGGGGAGAGCGACCGCTGCGCTTTCCGCTGCACCTCCATCACCGAGACGGGCCGGGACTGCATGGCCCTGGAGGCGGAGACCCCGGAGGGGAGCCTCTCCGCCACCATCCACTGTCTGGGTCGGCACCTGCTGTATCCCGCCCTGTCGGCGGCGGCGGTGGGCAGCCTGCTGGGCCTGACCGTAGAGGAAATTCAGGCGGGCATCGAGGACTTTGTCCCCACAAAAATGCGGATGGACGTGGTGCGCTGCCCGGGAGACGTGACCATCCTCAACGACACCTATAACGCCAACCCCCAGTCCATGCGGGCGGCGGTGGACGTGCTGGTGAACTACTCCGGCAGCAGCCGTATCGCCGTTCTGGGGGATATGCTGGAGCTGGGGGACCTGGGTCCCGTCCTTCACGAGAGCGTGGGGACCTTTGTGGGCGCCTCCACGGTGGACTGCCTCATCACGGTGGGCAAGCTGGGCGCCTGTATCGCCCAGGGCGCCCGGGAGACGGGTATGGAGCGGGTCTATGACTGCCCGGACAAGGAGAGCGCCAAGGTGGCGCTGACTCAGGTGCTCCAGCCCGGCGCTGTCGTCCTGTGCAAGGCCAGCCGGGGCATGAAATTTGAGGAGCTGGTGGACTACCTGAAACGGCTCGCCGCCAGCGAGTGATACTGTATGATCGACATTACCGTACAAAATCTGGTCAAATCCTTCGAGGTGGGGGAGAACCTGCTGGACGGACTGACCTTTCAGGTGAACTCGGGAGAACGGGTGGGCATCCTGGGCAAGACCGGCTGCGGCAAGACCACCCTGTGCAAG
>JAJQHP010000075.1 GCA_021199695.1 Clostridiales bacterium | reverse complement strand
TGTTCTGTATGCCTGATGCTGTTTTTTCTCTACCCCAACTCTTGACAGAGAACCTGAAAATACGCTGTCTGTAAATCCGATTTGATCAGCCCTCGAAGCCGGTCATGGCCTGAAGCACACGCTCCTCGGAGGCACTGATGCTGTGGGGAACCTCCAGGGCCTCCTCCATGTCCATGTCGCAGATGGTACCGCCCTGGTGGCAGACCACCCGGTTATTCTTTCCGGCGGCCAGGCATTCCACCGCCCAGTAGCCCATACGGGTGGCGGTGACCCGGTCTCTGGCATTGGGACAGCCGCCCCGCTGGATGTGACCCAGGACAGTGACCCGGGGCTCGATGCCCAGCTCCTCGTGGATCATCTCCGCCACCTTGGCGGCGCTGCCGGGGTTCTTCATGATCTCATCGTTGTTGAAAGCGCCCTCGGCCACAATGATCATAAAGTGGCTCTTGCCGTGGAGCCGGGCATTGCGGATGCGCTCCGCCACGTCCTTCTGGAAGTCCCAGGGATGCTCCGGCATCAGCACGGCGGTAGCGCCGGTGGCGATGCCTACGTAGAGGGCCAGGTTCCCCGCCCGATGGCCCATGACCTCTACCACGGAGCAGCGCTCGTGGGACTGCATGGTGTCCCTCAGCCGGTCGATAGCCTCAATGGCGGTGTTGGCGGCCGTGTCGTAGCCGATGGAGTAGTGGGTGCAGCCGATGTCGTTGTCGATGGTGCCCGGGATGCCCACCACCGAAATGCCGTGACGGGATAGGGCCAGACAGCCCCGGAAGGTGCCGCCGCCGCCGATGGCCACCACACCGTCGATGCCCAGGAGCTTGCAGGTGGCCACCGCCTTCTGCTGGCCCTCCTCGGTCTTGAACTCCTCACAGCGGGCGGTGTAGAGGATGGTGCCGCCCCGGTTGATGATATGGGCCACGGAGTCTCCGTCCATCCGGAACACGTCTCCGCTGATCAGGCCGCTCCAGCCTCTCCGGATACCGATGACGTCAATGCCCCGGGAGAGAGCGGTCCGGACCACCGCCCGGACCGCCGCGTTCATGCCGGGGGAGTCGCCGCCGCTGGTCAATACGCCAATGCGCTTCACTGCGTTTTCCATGTAAATCCCTCACATTCTGATGAAATGACCTGACGGGTCTGATGGGATATGCGATGTTACTGCGCAGGACCGGAACCGTTTCCCGGCCTGTACAACAACATCATAGCTCATTTTTCCCCCATTGACAAGGCTATTCTGAGGGATTTTACAGACTTTTTGCAGACTTCCAGCCAAAACAGGACACAGAGTCGGGAGAAACAGGACGGAGAGGGGAAAGGACGGATTCCCCCTTTTGCACAAGGATAGGGGACGGTTTGTATCTTTTTTTGGGAATTGACAATCCGCCCGAAGAGAATATAATGATACCGACACCTGTCAAGACACCTGAATATTCATAGAGAGAAGGAAACCACATGAAAGAAGCGTTGAAACGGGTCTGGGAGGCCGTCAAGGCCTTCCTACACCGGAAAAACATCGAGATATCCGCCAAGCGCTACGGCATCGACGCCATGTCCGCCATGGCCCAAGGACTCTTTGCGTCCCTGCTCATCGGCACCATTATCAAGACCCTGGGACAGCAGCTGGGCATCGCCTATCTGGAAGAGATGGGAGGCTATGCCACGGCTATGTCCGGCCCCGCTATGGCCGTGGCCATCGGCTTTGCCCTGGGCGCGCCTCCCCTGGTGCTGTTCTCCCTCATCGCTGTGGGCAACGCCGCCAACACCTTGGGCGGCGCAGGCGGCCCCCTGGCGGTGTTCGTCATCGCCATTATCGCCTCTGAATTCGGCAAGGCGGTCTCCAAAGAGACCAAGGTGGACATCCTGGTGACTCCCGCCGTGACCATCGCCGTGGGCGTGTGCCTCTCCTCCTGGTGGGCCCCCGCCATCGGCAGTGCCGCCAGCGCCGTGGGGACCGTCATCATGTGGGCCACGGAGCAGCAGCCCTTCTTTATGGGCATCCTGGTCTCGGTGCTGGTGGGCGTGGCATTGACCCTGCCCATCTCCTCCGCCGCCATCTGCTCCGCCATCGGCCTGACCGGGCTGGCGGGCGGCGCCGCCGTGGCCGGCTGCTGCGCCCAGATGGTGGGCTTCGCGGTCATGAGCTTTCAGGAGAACCGCTGGGGCGGACTGGTGAGCCAGGGTCTGGGCACCTCCATGCTCCAAATGAGCAATATCTTGAAAAATCCCCGCATCTGGATTCCCCCCACTTTGGCCGCCGCTGTCACCGGACCCATCGCCACCTGTATCTTCCAGCTGGAGATGAACGGCCCCGCCGTCTCCTCCGGTATGGGCACCTGCGGCCTGGTGGGACAGATCGGCGTCTATTCCGGATGGGTCAGCGACATCGCCGCCGGGACCAAGACTGCTATCACCGCCATGGACTGGGTGGGTCTGATCCTGGTCTGCTTCGTCCTGCCCGCCGTGATCAGCTGGGCGCTGGGCCTGCTGTTCCGGAAAAAGGGCTGGATCAAGGAGGGAGATCTGAAGCTGGACTGATACCCGATGTAAACTGCGCTGCCCGAGAGGGCGGCGCAGTTCGCACTTTACAAATCCTTTTCGACAATTTTACGTAGATTTTTTGTCTGCCTGATTGTCTTTCGCTCCAAACCATTATACAATAGACCCGGATATCATGGAACGGTTTGCGGTATCAAAGTCTGTGGAACGTCGTAAACTGTATCTACAGAGCGCACCGGCTATTCATCAATGGTGAGACGAGAGCCGATGCGGAATGAGGAGCGGGAGATCAGATGGAGCAGAGAGATTGCTATACCAACCGGGAGCTGTCCTGGCTGCGCTTTAATGAGCGGGTGCTGGACGAGGCGGGGAATCCCCGGGTGCCGCTGGCGGAGCGGCTGAGCTTTGCTGCCATTTTCCAGAGCAATCTGGATGAGTTTTTCATGGTTCGTGTGGGTACTCTGATGACCCATATGCGCGCCAGCGAGCCCATGCGGGACAACAAGACCGGCATGACCAGCGCCCAGCAGGTGGAGGCTATCCTGAAATTAGTTCAGGAGCTGGAGGAGAAAAAGGGACGGGTTTATACCCGGCTTATGGGAGAGCTGGAGCCTCACGGCGTCCGGCTGGTGAATTTTGGCCGCCTCTCTCCGGAGGACGGGGAGCTGCTGGAGGAGCTGTTTGACCGTCAGATCGCTCCGTTCCTCTCGCCTATGGTCATCACCCGGCAGCAGCCGTTCCCCTTCCTGCACAACAAACAGCTCTGTGCTGTGGCCTGGCTGACCTCCAAAAACGGCAAGAGCCGGGTGGGGATCGTCCCCTGCACCGACGGGGTGGTGCCCCGGCTGATTCCCGTGCCCAGCCGCCCGGGGGCGTTCATGCTTCGGGAGGAACTGATCCTCCATTTCGTAGGCAAGCTGTTCCACCGGTACACGGTGGAGCAGAAGGCGGTCATGCGGGTCACCCGGAACGCCGACCTGGACTCCATCACCGCCATCGACGAGGATCTGGACTATCGGGACAATATGGAGCACCTGATCCGTCAGCGCCGCCGCCTCAGCCCGGTGCGGCTGGAGGTGTCCCGCCCCCTGCCGGAAAAGCTCCGGTCAGCCCTGGCGGACTTTATCGGATTCCGGGAGGAGCATATCATGCATGTGACCACGCCCCTGGATCTGTCCTTCGTCTCCCAGCTCCAGGAGCAGCTTCGGGGAGAGCCGACCCTGTTTTACCAGCGGCGGACGCCCCGGATGTCTCCCGCCCTGGACATGAAGCGGAGCATCATCGAACAAATCGAGGAAAAGGACGTGCTGCTTAGCTATCCCTTTGAGAGTATGCGCCCTTTCCTCCGGCTGCTCCACGAGGCGGCGGAGGACGAGACGGTGGTCTCCATCAAAATGTCCCTCTACCGGGTGGCGGACCGGAGCAAGGTCATCGAGGAGCTGATCGAGGCGGCGGAAAACGGCAAGGAGGTTGTGGTCCTCCTGGAGCTGCGGGCGCGGTTCGACGAGGAGAACAACATTGAGATGTCCCACCGCCTGGAGGACGCAGGCTGCCGGGTGAGCTACGGTCTGCCGGAGTACAAAGTACACTCCAAGCTGTGTCTCATCACCCGATACACCGACCATGGCCTGCGCTACCTGACCCAGATCGGCACCGGCAACTACAACGAAAAGACGGCGAAGCAGTACACTGACCTGAGCCTGATGACCGCCGACCAGGGCATCGGCGCAGAGGCCGCCCGCATCTTCAATGCCGTCTCCTGCGAGGAGACGCTGGAGACTACGGAGCATCTGCTGGTGGCTCCTCACTGTCTGCAAAACCGGGTGCTGGAGATGATGGACCGGGAGATTGCTTATGCCCGGGCCGGACAGCGGGCCTATATCGGGGCCAAGATCAACTCCCTCACCGACAAGAACATCATCGACAAGTTCATCGAGGCATCCCAGGCGGGAGTGCGTATCGAGCTGATCGTCCGGGGCATCTGCTGCCTGCGGCCGGGGATCGAGGGCTATACCGACCATATCACCGTCATCAGCGTGGTAGGGCGGTTCCTGGAGCACTCCCGCATCTACCGCTTTGGCGTGGGAGAGCGGGAGCAGATATATATCGCCTCCGCCGACTTCATGACCCGGAACACCCTCCGGCGGGTGGAGGTGGCGGCTCCCATCTATGACAGAGATTTGAAAAACCGGGTCCGGCACATCTTTGACACCATGATGCGGGACGACGAGAAGGGGAGAGAGCTGCTCAGCGACGGCAGCTACACCCACCGCTGTATCAACGAGACGCCCCTGAACTCCCAGGAGCTGTTTTATGAGGAGGCCTACCGGGCGGCGGAGTCCGGGCGGGTCAAATGACACAGGAAGGACAGATGCACTTTGCGCACCATCGGAATGCTCACCAGCGGCGGCGATTGCCAGGCCCTCAACGCCGCCATGCGGGGGGTGGCCAAATCCCTGTTTGAGGCAGGGGAGACGGTCATTTACGGCTTTGAGGACGGCTATAAAGGCCTGATCTACGGCCGCTATCAGAAAATGACGGAGGGGGATTTTTCCGGCATCCTGACCCGGGGCGGGACCATCCTGGGCTCCTCCCGGCAGCCCTTCAAGCTGATGCGGATACCGGATGAGAATGGACTGGACAAGGTGGAGGCTATGAAGCGCACATACCGGCAGCTGGGCCTGGATTGTCTGGTCATCCTGGGGGGCAACGGCACCCACAAGACCGCCAACCTTCTCCGGGAGGAGGGGCTGAATGTGGTCACCCTCCCCAAGACCATCGACAACGATATCTGGGGCACCGACATGACCTTCGGTTTCCAGAGCGCCGTCAACATCGCCACCGACGCCATCGACTGCATCCACACCACCGCCGCCTCCCATGGCCGGGTGTTTATTGTGGAGGTCATGGGCCATAAGGTGGGGTGGCTGACCCTACACGCCGGGCTGGCCGGCGGGGCGGACATCATCCTCCTGCCGGAGATCCCCTACGATGTGGACCGGGTGGCCGCCGCCATCGAGAAGCGGGACAGGGCGGGCAAACGGTTCACCATTCTGGCGGTGGCCGAGGGCGCGATCAGCCGGGAGGACGCCGCCCTGAGCAAGAGTGAGCGAAAGGCGGAGCAGAAGCGCTATCCCTCCGTCTCCTACAAGCTGGCGGACCAGATTCTGGAAAAGACCGGCAAGGAGGTCCGTATCACCGTCCCCGGTCACACCCAGCGGGGCGGCTCCCCCTGTCCCTATGACCGGGTGCTGGCCTCCCGTCTGGGAGCGGCGGCGGCAGGGCTGATCTTGAAAGGAAAATACGGCTGTATGGTGGGCATTGTAAACGGGGAGATCGTCCCCGTCCCCCTGGAGGAGGTGGCCGGACGGCTGAAAACGGTTCCCCCGGACAGCTCCATCATTCGGGAGGCCAAGCGGATCGGCATCAGCTTCGGGGATTAAAAAGCCCCCGTTACATGGGAAAACTGCTTTCAGCAGACCGTGCGCCCGACGCCGTTTACCGGCGCCGGGCGCTGCCTGGCTAAGGGGAACAGAATATAAACGATTCTTTCAATTACCTTCGAATCTCTTGACAATCCGGGAAGGGGACGGTAGTATGGTAATGATAGTGTGGAACGAAATCTTCCAACCATACACAAGAGGTAACGAATATGAGAAAGAAAATCATTTCCCTGATGTTGGCGGTTGCGCTGCTGGCCTCCACACTCTGCGGATGCGGCAATCAGGCGGCGGAACACTTTTTCCAGATCGCGGAGGAGATGGGTCAACTGGA
>JAJQHP010000200.1 GCA_021199695.1 Clostridiales bacterium | reverse complement strand
TCCGGGAGCAGGCTGCCGGGGCAGAACTCCTTTGCCAGATTGCCGCCGCCCTCCAGCCGGAGCCAGCCGTCCTCCGTCCAGACCATCTTCTGCATGGCGGTCTCCCGGCCCAGTGTGCAGCGCAGCTCCGGCAGGAAGGGCCGGGCGCAGAGATGCACCAGATAGGTCTCCCCCAGGCTGGTCTCCACATAGCTGCCGTGGCCGCACTTCTGGAGGTAAGAGGCCGGGTTGTAGTGGTGGGGCTTCAGGTGGTCAGTGTCCTCCCGCTCGTCCGGGTCGCCGGGGGCGGCGGTGAGAATGGGGTTTTCCGGGTCGCCCTCGTAGGGACCCCAGACGGAGGTTGACCGGGCCATGGTGACGCAGTGATTGTACCCGGTGCCGCCCTCGGCGCACATCAGGTAGTAATACGCTCCACGCCGGGTCAGGTGAGGAGCCTCCAGGCAGCCCCGGCGGGTGCCGCCCATCCAGATGCGCTTGGGATAACCCACGATGGCCCGCTTTTCCGGGTCGTACTCCACCAGGCAGATACCGCCTGGCTTCTGGTAGCCCGTCCGGGTCTCCCACTCCAGGGAGACCACCCATTTCCGCCCGTCCGCGTCGTGGAGCATGGAGGCGTCAAACCCGGCGGAGTGGAGGTACACCGGCTCCGACCAGGGGCCCTTCGGGTCGGGAGCGGTGATGACGAAGTTGTCAATGTCAAAGTACCGGGCGTTCATGGAGTGCATCACCCCATACACCAGGTAGAACAGCCCCTCCTCCTGGCAGTAGGTCAGGCAGGGAGCCCAGATGCCCTTGGCGGAGGGAAGGCGGCTCAGGTCCGCCACAGCGGGGTCGGTGATGGCGTGGCTGTACAGCCTCCAGTGCTTCATGTCCCTGGAATGGTAGATGGGGACGGCGGGGAACCACTCAAAGGAGGAGCAGGCGATGTAATAGTCCTCCCCCCGGCGGCAGATGCTGGGGTCTGGATGAAACCCGGGGAGGATGGGATTGTGAAGATCCATGGTCAGGAACGCTCCCTTCTGCCCGTCTCTTCCCGGCGGCGCATGGCTCCACCCCGGACAGGCGGGCTTCATTATAGCAAGGCGAGCTTTCCCGCACAAGAGAGAATTTCTGCGGAGCTCGCCTGTCAGGCCCGTTTTTGTGGGGGGTGGACAATTCCCCAAAACACCCCTGATCATGGTCAGAAGCGCACTTTTTCCGGGCCAAACTGACGTTGCGCTCTGCGCACATTGTCAAAACCGCCAAATTTTCTGCTTTTGTTTTGTCAAAACTGTAAAAAATGTGGGTGAGGTCACGAACTTGATAAGCCGGCGTGTTTTTTGATATATCTCAGCTTCTTTTTTCTTTATATTATACGAATGTGATAAGCAAAAGAGGCATCCGGACGGCAGAGCGCCGCCGAGGCGTCTTTCGGCTTTTCCCCATGACCCGTTTCATTCCGGGAGAGAGGAGCTAATGCAGCATGAAAGAGCAGAGAGAGAATTTCTGGAGCACACCGTTGACTCGTTCCTTCATCCGATCGGAGGATGTAAAACCGCCGGAGATGCTGATCGGTTATCTGATCGGCCCCTTCGGCGCTATGCTCTCCTCCGGCATCTTCACCAGCTTTCTGAACAAGTATTTTACCGACGT
Organism: Clostridiales bacterium; assembly: GCA_021199695.1. Lineage (GTDB taxonomy): Bacteria > Bacillota > Clostridia > Oscillospirales > Oscillospiraceae > Onthomonas. The sequence continues at coordinate 4,661 of JAJQHP010000200.1, read as the reverse complement.
CCTCCAGCTGGACACCAGCTTTCTGTCCGTCCTCCAGGTGATCTCCACCATCCTCATCGTGGCGGCCAACCTGATCGTGGGCCAGCTGATCGAGCGCACCCGCTGCCTGGCAGGCAAGGCCCGTCCCTGGGTGCTGCTGTCCGCCCTAACCATGTCCGTGGCCAGCCTGCTCATGTTCATCGTCCCCTTCGAGAGCGGGACGGCCAAAATGGTCTGGATCGCCATTGCCTACAACCTGTACTATGCGGTGGCCTATCCCATCTACAACACCGCCAACTCCACCCTCATCCCGGTCTCTACCCGGAACAGCCAGCAGCGTGGCACGCTGGCCTCCTTCACCAACATCGCCGGTCTGGGCGTTATGGGTGTGGGCTCCATGATCTTCCCCATTCTGGTGTCCAACGTCATGGGCAACGACCAGAATATGTGGTTCCTGGTCATGCTGGCCATCGCGATCTTCTCCGCTCTGACCATCTTTCTCCAGTACAAATTCACCCGTGAGCGGGTCACCGAGGAGAGCATGGTTTCCGGCGCTACCGAGCAGAACGCCGCCCCTCCCCTGGGCCAGCAGCTCAAAGCCGTCACCGGTGAGAAGTGGTGGTGGATCGTCATTCTGTTCTACACCGTGTTCCAGTGGGCAGGCGGCATGAAAAACGGCTCCATGAGCTATTTCTGCCAGTGGGTCATCGACGCCACCCCCCTGGGCGGCGACTGGGGCGTGGCCCAGACCCTGCTCAGCGTCATGGGAGCCATCCCTATGGCTGTGGCCGCAGTCTTTGTAGTTCCCCTGGCCAATAAGTTTGGCAAGCGCAACCTTTGCTGTGTGGGCATGGCCTTCGGCGCTGTGGGCGGCGTCATTGCCGGACTGGGCGGCAGCAATATCGTGCCGGTGGCCATCGGCGTAGCCCTCAAGTGCCTGGGCTCCTCCCCGGCCTGCTACCTGATTTTGGCTATGCTGGCCGACGTCATCGACCACATCGAGTTCAAGAGCGGCATCCGTACCGACGGCCTGACCATGAGCATTTACAGCTCCCTGATGGTGGCCTCCACACCCATCATGAACGCCGTGTTTATGGCGATGCTGGGCTCCGGCTATGATGCTGCCGCCGCCGCGCAGACCGCCGCCGTCCAGTCCACCATCAGCATCAGCTACGTCTGGGTGGAGACCGCCGCCTATGTGATCGACGCCATACTGGTGCTCTTCTTTACCGTAGAAAAGAATCTGTCCGCAGAACAGGCGGAAATTCAAAAACGGCGTCAGGGCGCGAAGGACACTCTGTAATAGACAAACGTACCTGACAGTGATAGGATGATGGATGCCGGTGACAGCGTCACCGGCATCCATCCCAGCGTGTCAAAAATCCTTTTTGCCACGCTGATAGGTGCGAAACGTCCACTGACGTTCGCACCTATTTTGTCTGTCTGCCTGTCCGCTCATCTCTGGCTGGCGGTCTTCGCTTGGCTGCAAACAGAGAACTGGGTTTATGGCGATGGCCTGAATTACCCTTGACAAAGATTGTTCCAAGGTTGTACTTTGCAGCGTTATCCTCCTCGTCGGCCAGCAGTGCTTTATAAGCCATTCGGATTGCCCGCATCGCCTTTTCTACTTCACGGGTGTGGTGGCCATTGCTCAGTGCGTCAATGGCCAGATTTGCGATATAGATGCAATCATCCTTGCCCATATGATCCTGCTCTACCGTTCGGCTAGGCTGCTCCAGAATGCCGTTTTTCCCGCTGGCTGTGTGGGTCGCATCGTCAGAGCGCCAAAGAAGATCATGCTCTGGAATTTCGGTAGCGACTACCGAAAATATTTTGTAATTTACACATCAAAGGAAAAATATCCAAATATTTTCGGACGCTTGCCCCGTGGCCCTGTTTATGGTATAGTAATCAAAATGATTATCGCAAAGGCAGCGCAAAAAACATAGAAGAGGAAGAATGCCGATCTCCGGCAGAGAGCTTTGCTTTTCCGGCCATAGACGGGGAAATGGAGGGAGAACGAACAATGTATCAAATCGCCATCTGCGACGATGTCCGTGAGGCGGCGGAGCGGGTCGCCGTCAGCGTGTCCCAGCAGCTGCAACGGCAGGGCTGTCCCGCAGAGATCGACTGCTACACCGACCCTCTGGCACTGGAGCAGCGGCTGAGTGAGCAGGTCTGCTACGACGTGCTCATGCTGGACATCGATATGCCGGGGAGAAACGGCATCGAGCTGAGCCGCACCTTCCGGGCCCACGGGGGCGACGCCCTGGTGGTCTTTATCTCCGGCAAGGACTCCATGGTGTTTCAGACCTTCGACGTGCAGCCCTTCCGCTTTCTCCGCAAGAGCTACTTTGACGAGGAGATCGCCGCCGTCTGCCACGACATTGCGGCGGAGCTGGGCCGGAGGAACGACCAGTGGCTCCGGTTCAGCGATGACCGGGGCGGTCAGTTCTATTCCGTCAACGTCCGGAAGCTGGTCTATGTGGAGGCCTGCGGAAAAAACTGCAAGCTGTACACCAGGGAGCAGCCCCATCAGGTGCGCATCCGCCTGAACGAGCTGTACCAAAAGCTCCGGCCCTTCTCCTTTCTGCAAACCCACCGGAGCTTTCTGGTCAACCCCGCCTACATCTACCGCATCGACTTTGAGACCGTCCTGCTGGACGACGGCACCACCCTGCCGGTGAGCCGGAGCAAACGGGCCCAGCTGAAAAAGGAGTTCTTTGACTGGGCGGGAGAGGGGGCCTTTTTATGATGATGCTGATCTCCTATCACATCTGTGGCGGGCTGGACATTCTCATTGTACTGTCCATGATGCGCCACATCTTCCCATCCCGGGGCGACCCGGCCAGGAGCCACCTCATCGCCCTGGGCAACCTGGTGGGCTTTCTCCTGTGCAACGGGGCCGCCATCACCGCCGGAGCATTGGAGCTCATCGACTTTGACCAGCAGGGACGGCTGTTTTTCCTCTTTCTGTTTCTGTTCTCCTGGCCCTGCTCCCTGGGCACGTTGAAAGGCAGCTTCCAGCAGATCACCGTGACCTGGCTGTTTTACATCTGTACCCTGATGCAGATCTTCTCCATCCGCTCCACGGTGCGCACCCTGCTCCTCTCCGAGACCACCCTGGCGGGCCTGGTGCTGTCCAACGTGATCTTTTACCTGGTGCTGGCAGCCTTTGCAGCCCTGTTCTGCCGGATCACCCGGCCCATCACCCTCCGAATCTCCGGGCTGTACTGGCTGGTGGCCGCTATGACCCCTCTGCTGGGCATCCTCCTGATCCAGATGCTGGGCGCCTACTTTATCAACGAGAAGTGGTACGGCGTCGCCATCATGCTCCTGCTCATGATTCTACTACTCTTTGCCTACTACCTGTTCATCAATCTGGCGGTGGAGCAGGAGCGGCAGATGGAGCTGGAGCTGCAAAACCAGAGCCTGGCTTTCCAGCTCCGGCAGGTAGACCGGATGAAGGCCGACCTGGAGCGGACACGGCAGGCCCGCCACGAGATGCGCAACCAGTATTTTCTCCTGGAATCCCTCCAGCGGCAGGGCAAGCAGGAGGAGCTGGCCCAGGCCCTCCACGAGATCACCCACACCCAGCTTGCCTCCGACCAGCTGGTGTCCACCGGCAACCCTCTGGTGGACATGATCCTCTCGGAAAAGATGGCGGAGGCGGAGCAGAAGGGCATCCCCTTCCTGCTGGACGTGAAGCTGCCGGAGACCCTGGCGGTGGATCAGCGGCTGCTGTGCAGTCTGCTGTGCAACCTGCTGGACAACGCTCTGGAGGCCTCAGAGCGCACACAGCGCCCGGATATCTCCTTTTCCATGCGGCTGAGCAAGGGGTATCTCTCCATCCAGTGTAAGAACCGGATCGACGGCTCCGTGCTCCAGAGCAACCCCACCCTGCGCACCAGCAAACCGGACTCATTCAGCCACGGCATCGGCCTCAGGCTCATCCGCCAGACGGTAGACCGCTGTGACGGAGATCTGCGCATCCGGGAGGAGGGCGGCTATTTCTCCGTGCGCATCCTCCTGCCGGATCGGGCGGAGGGCTGACCACCCCTCCGGTTATTCGTTCCCCATTTCCGTTTTTCGTGCCGAATCTCCCAAATTGTTCCAGAAACCTTCTATAATGATGAAACAGAGGTAATGCGCACAACGACGCATTACAAATTCAAAAAACATAGGAGGAAGGAACCATGAAGAGATGGATCGCACTGCTTCTGGCCCTGGTCATGTGTCTCTCCCTGGTGAGCTGTGGAGGCTCCACCGAGGACGAGAGCACCCAGGAGGCCGAGACAGAGACCACCCAGGAGGCCGACGCCGATGAGGAGGAGGCCTCTGCTGACGAGGCAGAGGAGACCGAATCCGCCGACGAGGAGGCGTCCGTTGAGGAGGACTCCACCGAGGAGGACACCCTCATCCGCACCACCCAGTACGGCCAGGTGCAGGGCGTAGACCAGGACGGCGTTCAGGTCTACTATGGCATCCCCTACGGCGCTGACCCTGTGGGCGAGCTTCGCTGGGCAGAGCCCACCGCCCCCGAGTCCTGGGACGACGTGCTGGACTGCACCGAGAAGGAGGAGATCGCCCTCCAGATGGCCACCGTCTACAACAGTGACGGCACCGCCTCCACCGCCCTTTTTTTTTTTAATGATTGGGTGAACATGGAGATCTACACCACC
>JAJQHP010000009.1 GCA_021199695.1 Clostridiales bacterium | reverse complement strand
TTCAAAGTTCAAAAATCGTACTCAGCGTGGCAAAAAGGATTTTTGACACGCTGAGAAGTGTTTAGCTTTGTCGCTTTAACGTGTGAAGTATACCATATTCCGGCGCGAATGGCAATCGGGCATTTGGAGCGGCGCAGCGTCCGTTTCGGGGGAGCCTCCCGCCCGGAAGCGCCCTCTATCGGTGAAAAAATCCGCTGAATTTCCTCCTTTCGCTCCAAAACCGGCGGCAAGACCGGTTGACCGGACAATGGGAGTTGTGCTAAAATGACGAACAGTGAAATTTGTGTTTCCGGCCCTTGTCCGCCGGAGACGCCGAGAGGGAAGCTGTGCATGAAAACCTTGATCGATCAAATCTCCGCCGTTCTGGCAGAGGGCTTTGCCGCCGCCGGATACGACCCCGCCCTGGGCCGGGCCACCGCCTCCAACCGTCCTGATCTGTGCCAGTACCAGTGCAACGGGGCCATGGCCGGGGCCAAGCGATATCACAAGGCCCCTCTGGTCATCGCCCAAGAGGTGGCGGCGGCAGTGGGCGACAACCCCATGTTCTCCAAGCTGGAGGCCGTCCGCCCCGGCTTTCTCAACCTGGACCTCAGCCCCGACTTCCTGGCGGACCGTCTGGCCCAGCTGGAGGCCGACCCTCTCCGGGGGGTGGAGCAGGCGGAGCAGCCCCTGACCATCGTGGTGGACTACGGCGGCCCCAACGTGGCAAAGCCCCTCCACGTGGGGCATCTTCGCTCCGCCATCATCGGGGAGAGCATCAAGCGCACCTGCCGGTTCCTGGGCCACAAGGTCATTGGGGACGTGCATCTGGGGGACTGGGGCCTCCAGATGGGCCAGATCATCACCGAGCTGCGCTGCCGTCAGCCGGAGCTGCCCTATTTTGACGAGAGCTTTGCGGGGCCGTATCCGGAGCAGGCCCCCTTCACCATCTCCGACCTGGAGGAGATCTATCCCGCCGCCAGCGCCCGGTGTAAGGTGGACGAGGACTACCGGAGAGCGGCTCAGACCGCCACCTGGGAGCTGCAGAGCGGCCGCCCCGGCTATCGTGCCCTGTGGCGGCACATCGTCAACGTCTCCGTCTCCGACCTGAAGCGGAACTATGACCGGCTGGACGTGGACTTCGACCTCTGGTATGGGGAGAGCGATGCACAGCCCTATATCGCCCCCATGGTGGAGGACATGAAGGAGGGGGGCTACGCCTACCTCAGCGACGGGGCCCTGGTAGTGGATGTCCAGGAGGAGCGCGACACCCGGGAGGTGCCTCCCTGTCTCATCCTGAAATCTGACGGAGCCGCCCAGTACGAGACCACCGACCTGGCCACCATCGTCCAGAGGGAGAAGGACTTCCACCCTGACCGGATGATCTACCTGGCGGACAAGCGCCAGGAGCTGCACTATGTCCGGGTGTTCCGGTGCGCCTATAAGACGGGGCTGGTGGACCGGGACGGGTGCAGCCTGGAGTACGTGGGCTTCGGCACCATGAACGGCAAGGACGGCAAGCCCTTCAAGACCCGGGAGGGGGGCGTGCTCCGGCTGGAATACCTGCTGGAGGACGTGAGCCGGGCGGTCTACGAAAAGTCTAAGGCCGCCAACCCCAACCTGTCTGAGGAGGAGCTGCGGGAGATCGCTGACAAGGTGGGCCTGGCCGCCATCAAGTACGGCGACCTGTCCAACCAGCCCGCCAAGGACTATATCTTTGATATTGAGAAATTTACCGCCTTCGAGGGCAACACCGGCCCGTACATCATGTACACCATGGTGCGCATCAAGTCCATCCTGGCCAAATACGCCGCCGCCTTTCCGGAGGCGGAGACCGGGCGCATCCTGCCCCCGGAGAGCCGGAGCGAGACCGGCTTGGCCCTGACCCTCTGCCGCTTCAACGAGGCGGTGTACGAGGCCTATGACCAGAAATCCCCCAGCCGTCTGTGCCGCTATATTTACGACCTGACCGGGGCACTGAACCAGTTCTATGTGGAGCACAACATTATGAAGGAGCCGGACGCCGCCCGACAGGCGGGCTATATCGCCCTCATCCGGCTGGTGCTCCACGTGCTGGAGACCGCCATCGACCTGCTGGGCTTCTCCGCTCCCGACCGGATGTGACGGGCAAAGCGATAAACCAGGCAAATTTCTGAATTTTCAACCTTTGTTCATGCTTTTTGCGGGCAAAGGCAGTATGATACTGCCAACAGGCACAGAGACAGAATGCCTCCGGAGCGTCACGCTCCGGAGGGGGCGGGAGGAATCAACATGACGGAATCAGGCAAAAAGCGTCCGGCGCTGCAAAAGCGGTGGCTGGTGCTGGGGGCGATCATTCTGGTCGCCCTGATTTTCCTGATCCCCTTTATCCAGGACGGCGGGGCCAGGGTGGATACCTCTGTGGAGGTGGAGACAGAGCCCGCAGTCATCGGGACCATTCGGGAGACGGTGTCCGCCTCCGGCAGCGTCCGTTCCGCCGACAGCGAGCCGGTGACTGCCCAGTACAGCGGCGTCATCGCCTCGGTGGAGGTCAGCGAGGGAGACGTGGTGGAGGCCGGAGACGTGCTGGCTGTCTATGACACCGACGAGCTGACCGAACAGATAGAGGCCCTGCTGGAGCAGATCGAAGCGCTGGACGCCCAGCTGGCGGAGACGGAGCAGGGGGGTAGCGCCCAGCTCGCCGCTGAGACCGTCGGCCTGGTCAAGGCGATCTACGCCCAGCGGGGAGAGCTGGCTGAGGATGTGACCGCCGCATACGGCGGCCTGCTGGAGCTGTCCACCGACGGCCTGCTCCGGGTGGAGCTGACGCTGGCGGAGGATACCGGCCTCCAGGCGGGAGACGCCGTCACCGTCACCCTGGGAGATGAGGAGATCGAGGGTACGGTGGACGTGGTGGATGCGGAGACCGGCGTCGTTATCGTCACCTTCCCGGACAGTCCCACCCGTTCCATCGGGGAGACCGCCTCCGTCACCGGAGCGGACGAAATCCAGCTGGGCAGCGGGACCGTCGCCTCCAACAGTCCGGTGCTTGTCGCCTGGGAGAGCGGGATGGTTTCCGCCATTCAGGTGGAGGTGGGAGATGAGGTCGCTGAGGGGGACCCCCTCATCCGCTGCGTGGACGAGAGCTATGACGAGACCTGGTCCTCGCTCACCGAGCAGCGGGAGACTCTGGCGGCGGAGGTATACCGTCTCCGGCAGTTCCGGGAAAATCCGGTGCTGACATCGGAGTTCAGCGGCGTCGTCACCAACCTGACCCTGACAGCGGGCGAGGCTGTGGAAGCGGAGAGCCAGGTCTGTGACATCACCTCGACCAGCTCCTTCCAGATCGGCCTGGAGGTCACCCAGCAGCAGGCCGAGCAAGTCGAAATTGGCCAGACGGCAGAGCTGACCTTTGCCAGCGAGGTCGATGAGGCGGACGCCATCTACACCGGACTGGTGGCCGAGATCGCGGACGGGGAAACGGATGAGGATGTCTGCACCGTCACTGTCTCTCTGGAAAACGCCCAGGGCCTTCAGGTAGGAGACACCTGCGACGCCGTTATCATCCTGGACGAGGCGGAAAATGCCGTACTTGTCCCCATCCAGGCGCTGACCGTCCAGTCTGACGGCACCCGTTCCGTGGAGATCGCCTATGGCGACGGACTGACCAGCGTAGTCACGGTGGAGGTGGGCCTGACCAGCCAGGATCAGGTCCAGATCCTCTCGGGCGTAGAGGAAGGAGACGAGGTGGTAGTCGCCTCCCGGGTGACTGAGACCACCGTATTCACCTTCTTCAACCACGAGTGGGTCATTGACCAGAGCGAGAGCGAATACTCCGTAGGCCCCTCTGCTCTCCCTGAGACGGAGGACAGCGAGTGACCCGCTATTGTTGATCTGTGATGAGATAAAAGCTGCACCCTGCCGGGTTTGAACCGACAGGGTGCAGCTTTTGTGTTCATGCGTTACAGGTCAGTGATCTCTGCCCCCAGGGCTGCCGCCTCCTCCCGGAGGTGGGTGGTCATGAGCAGCAGTCGGCCGTTCTGCCGCTCCTGCACGAAGCGGATGACCTTCCCTCTGGTCTCCTCGTCCAGGCCGGTGAACGGCTCGTCCAGAAGCAGCACGTCCGACGGGGCCAGCAATGCCCGGGCGATGGCCGTCCGCCGCTTCATTCCACCGGAGAGGGTGGAGGCGGGCCGGTCCAGGCAGTCGGCGGGAAGGATGGTCTCCAGCTCCCGGCGAAGGGCGGCCCGGTCCGGTTTCGCCTGCACCAGGGCCACGTTGGTCACCGGGGAGAGGTGCTCACACAGGCGGTTCTCCTGAAAGACCATGGAAATTTTCGCCCGGTCAAAGCCCAAAATGCGCCCCTCGTCCGGCGTCTCCAGCCCCGCCAGCAGGCGGAACAGGGTGGTCTTTCCCCCGCCGGAGGGGGCCATGACCACCACGCAGTCCCCGGGAGCAAAGGACAGGCTCACCCCGTCCAGCACGGTCAGCGGGCCATAGCGCTTGCACAGCCCTTCATATCCGTAGATCATCGGTGCCCTCCAATCTCCCGGCGACCCGTCCCAGCAGCCAGAGAAATGCCCGCTCGAACAGGGCGCTCAGGGCCAGAATCACGAAGGTCCAGGCAAACAGATCGTCGATCTCCAGATATATCTTCGCAAAGTAGAGCTGCTGTCCGATGGAGTGGAGGGGCGTGCCGATGACCTCCGCCGCCACTCCGGATTTCCAGCTCATCCCCAGGGCCAGCTGGCACCCGCTGACCAGGGAGGGCAGCAGGGCGGGAAGATAGACATACCGAAACCGCCGCCAGGGGGAGAGGCGGAACACCTGGGCCATCTCCAGCAGCTGCCGGTCCGCCCGCTCCAGTCCCTCTCTCGTCTGGAGATAGAGGATGGGAAAGGCCACCAGAAAGACGATGAGAAAGGTCAGATTCTGGGAGCCAACCCACACCAGGGCGAGAATGACGAAGCAGGCCACGGGCACCGACTTCATAGCCGTCACCGCCGGGGCCAGGATGTCCCCCACCAGGGGAAACCGGTGGGCCAGCCCTCCGGCAGCCAGTCCGGCCACAAAGGCCAGAACAAAGCCGCCCAAAATGCGCAGGAAGGTGAACAGCACCGTCTGCCAGAACCCGGCGGTGACGACCAGGGACAACAGCGCCTGGAACGCCTCCGCCGGACCTGTCAGAATGACGCTCTGATTCACCCAGAGGCTGGCCAGCTGCCAGAGAGCCAGCCAGCCCAGGGCGATGAGCAGCTTTTTCAGCCTCGCCTTACCCAAGGTAGTAGAACTCGTCCCCCGGCAGCGTCCCGCCCACGGAGGAGGGCTCCAGATCGTAGAGCACCTGGAGATAGGCGGCGACCATGTCCTTCATGTCCTGCCCGGTGACGCAGGTGACGTTGCAGTAGGGGATGGCGGCCTCCGCCACGGCTGCACTCTCCAGAATGCCCAGGTCCACCATCCGCTGGGCGGTGGTGGCCACGTCCTCATTGGCGGCGGTGGTGCTGGTCAGGTGGTCGGTCAGGAACCGGGCCACTGCCTCCGGATGCTCCTCCAGGAAGGCGGTGCGCACCACGGTGACGCCGGTGATCAGGTCGGTGTCGGACACGGCACCCCACTCCTCGGTGAGGTCCAGGACGATGGAGAAGCCCTCCAGCTTGTTCAGCGCGGCGGTGACGGAGGGCTGGGGCAGCAGGCCCACCCCCTCCGGGTCGGCGGTAAGGGCGGCGATGACCTCGGCGGCCTCGGACTGGTACTCTACGGTCACATCGTCCAGGCTCATGTCGTGCCGGGCCAGGAGATACTGGAGCACATAGTCCGGGGAGGTCCCCTGACCGGGGAGGTAGATCGTCCGGCCCGCCAGGTCCTCGATAGAGGCGATGGAGTCGTCTGCGCTGATGACGTAGAGCACCCCCAGGGTGTTCACGTCGATGCAGGTGACGCCGCCCTCGATCTTGGTGTTCCAGATAGCGGCAGCGGTGGCGGGGATGAGGGCGATGTCCAGCTCACCGGAGACCATTTCGGTCAGCAGGGCGGAGGCGTCCGTCTCCATGGTAAAGCTGTAGTCGGCGGAGTCCCAGCTCATCATCTCGGTCAGGCCGATGGAGGTGGGGCCTTTCAGAGAGCCGATGCGGGTGACGACGGTTTCGGTTTCAGTGTCCTCCTGCTCTGCGGTCTCCGCCTCAGCCTCGGCTTCGGTATCTGCCTCCGGCTCGGTTTCCGTCTCGTCCTCTGCCTCGGCTTCCTCCTCTGCTGTGTCCTCTGTGGCGGCGTCGGCAGTTTCCTCTGTGGTGGTCTCCGCCTCTGTGCCGCCGCAGGCGGCCAGAGCGAGCATCATGGCC
>JAJQHP010000207.1 GCA_021199695.1 Clostridiales bacterium | reverse complement strand
CGGCAAGAGCTTCCGCAACGAGATCACGCCCGGCAACTTCACCTTCCGCACCCGGGAGTTTGAGCAGATGGAGCTGGAGTTCTTCTGCAAGCCGGGCACCGATCTGGAGTGGTTCGCCTACTGGCGGCAGTTCTGCCACGACTGGCTCACCGGCCTGGGGATGCAGGACGACAACCTCCGTCTCCGGGACCATGAGCCGGAGGAGCTGTGCTTCTACTCCAAGGCTACCACCGACTTCGAGTATCTGTTCCCCTTCGGCTGGGGCGAGCTGTGGGGGGTGGCCGACCGGACGGACTACGACCTGACCCAGCACCAGACCGTCTCCGGCAAGGACCTGACCTACTTCGACCCCTCGGACAACAGCCGCTATATCCCCTACGTCATCGAGCCCTCCCTGGGCGCAGACCGGGTCACGTTGGCCTTCCTGGTGGAGGCCTACGACGAGGAGGTCGTGGGCCAGGACAAGAAGGGCAACGACGACGTGCGGGTGGTCATGCACTTCCCGGCGGCTCTGGCCCCCTTTAAGGCGGCGGTGCTGCCCCTGTCCAAAAAGCTGGCCCCCAAGGCCCAGGAGGTGTACGCCGAGCTCTCCAAGTACTTTATGGTGGACTACGACGACACCGGCTCCATCGGCAAGCGCTACCGCCGGGAGGACGAGATCGGCACCCCCTACTGCATCACCGTGGACTTTGAGACGGTAGGCGACGGGGAAAAGCCCGCCGACAACGCCGTCACCGTCCGTGACCGGGACACCATGGAGCAGGTCCGCATCCCCATCAGCGAGCTGAAGGACTGGCTGACGGAAAAGACCTTCTACTGAGATCGACTCATTGACGAGACGGACCGCCCCCTGGCCTGTGGCTGGCCAGGGGGCGGTTTCGCGCTTTGTCCGGAAAACAAAAAATCAGGGCCTCAGCCTGTTACGGCTGAGACCCCTCGATGCACGAGGCGGGAGTCGAACCCGCACGCCCTTGCGAGCACTGGCACCTGAAGCCAGCGAGTCTACCAATTCCACCACTCGTGCATACCGTCAAGCGGCTCGGTATCGGACGCAAGTGATAATATACCACTCGACCCGGGCTTTGTCAACCCCTGTTTTCCAATTTTTTTTCGCCGTGCTTTTTGTGAAAATGGACGGCCCGCGACACGCTTCATCCTCTTGACAAAGTGTGCTATACTATTTGGCTGAACGCTATCTGGCAAACCGGGGAGCAAAAACCATCGACCAGTCACGGTTTGCCGCATATTTGGGAGGAATGAATGATATGGTTTCCATTTTGCTGTCACTCTCTGTCGCCGCTCTGGCAGGACTGCTGATGACCCGGGCCTTTAAGCCCCTGAAGCTGCCCTCTGTCACCGCGTATCTGATCGCCGGCGTGCTCATCGGCCCCTACTGCCTGGGCCGCCTGGGCATCACTGGGCTGGGCTTTCCCACCATGGACAGCGTGGAGGAGCTGAGCCTGATCTCTGACGTGGCCCTGGGCTTTATCGCTTTTTCCATCGGCAACGAGTTCCGCCTGTCCCAGCTGAAAAAGACCGGGAAGCAGGCCTTTGTCATTGGCATCGTCCAGGCGCTGACGGCGGCCCTGTTTGTGGACGCCGCTCTGCTGGCCATCAGCTTCGCCACCGACGGAGCGCTCACCCCGGCCCAGGCCATCACCCTGGGGGCCATCGCCACCGCCACCGCACCGGCGGCCACGCTGATGGTGGTGCGGCAGTACAAGGCAAAGGGTCCCCTGGTGGACCTGCTGCTGCCCATCGTGGCCCTGGACGACGCCGTGGGACTGGTGGTGTTCGCGGTGAGCTTCGGTGTCGCCCGCGGCTTGGTGACCGGGACGGTGGATCTCATCTCCATCATCGTCAACCCCCTGCTGGAGATCGTCCTGTCCCTGGCCCTGGGGGCCGTGATGGGCTGGCTGCTGACCCAGATCGAAAAGATGTTCAACTCCAACACGAACCGCCTGAATATGTCCATCGCCTTTGTGCTGCTGACCACAGCCCTCTCCATGCTGGAGTTCCAGGTCGGCCCGGTGACGGTTGGCTTCTCGTCTCTGCTGGTGTGTATGATGCTGGGCACGGTGTTTTGCAACCTCTGCCCCCTGTCCAGAGAGATCATGGATAAGACGGACAGCTGGACCAGCCCCCTGTTTGCCGCCTTCTTCGTCATCTCCGGCGCGGAGCTGGAGCTGGGCGTGTTCACCAACATCACCATCGTGCTCATCGGCCTGGTGTACATCATCACCCGGTCTGCGGGCAAATACCTGGGCGCTTTCTTCTCCGCCAGGGGCACCCATTGCAGCGACACCATCTGTAAGTACCTGGGCATCACCCTGCTGCCCCAGGCGGGGGTCGCCCTGGGTATGTGCGTCACAGCCCAGCAGCTGGGAGAGCAGGGCAGCCTGATCCGCAACATCACCCTCTTTGCCGTGCTGATCTACGAGCTGGTGGGCCCGCTGCTGACCAAGGAGTCCCTGAAAAAGGCCGGCGAGATCCAGCCCATGAGCGACGCGGTGAAGAACCGCCGCCAGGCCAAGCTGGAGGCTGCAAAGACCACCCCCTACGAGCGGTACAAAAAGCCCTGAAACCGGCGGGGCTGAATACCGGCTCTGTCAGAAAACGAACGAAGAACAAAAGAGAGCACTGCGAGACCCTGGGGTCTTGCGGCGCTCTCTGCGTTGCGTAGAATAGCGGTTTACGACGGCATAATGATGATCTGCACGTCTTCCGGCTCCTCCGACCGGGTGCAGACGGCCAGATGATAGTCTCCGGCGGGGAAGTCCACCAGCTGGGTGGAATAGCCCGGGGCGGGGTGCTTCGCCTCAAAGCTGCGGAAGGGGCAGAGGAGCCCCAGGCCGATGCACTTGGTATAGGCCTCCTTCATGGTCCACAGGTCGAAGATCCGGTGCAGCTCCAGGGGACTGGCCAGACCCTGGAGGGACTGCTGCTCAGCGGCGGTGAATTTCCGGCTGAGCTTCACCGAGACGGGCCGCTCCTGCTGGATGTCCACTCCCACCGGCATGGGGGCCACGGCGCACACCGCCCACAGCCCGGAGTGGGAGAGGTTGAACTGAAAGTCCGGCCGCCCCAGCAGATAGGGCTTCCCGTGCTCGTCCTGGTCCCGGCTCACCGGGAGAGGCACGCCCCGACAGTGCCGCCGGACGGCACGCTGGAACAGCAGCTCCGCCGCCAGGCTCCGCATCCGCTCCTCCCGAACAAGGACAGAGAGCTGATAGAGCCGGCTCTCCGGCACCATGCCCCGGTAATCCGCCAGATCGGAGGACAGGCCCAGGGTGTCCATGGCATACAGGTAGACCATAATCTCACCGGAGACGGCCGTACAGGCCGGTGACGTAGTGGAGGCGGTCCGCCACCTTGCCGTTCAGGGCGTCCATCCGCACCCGCCAGCTCCAGTTGGCACTGCCCACCGTGCCGGGATAGTTCATCCGGGCGTCCGCTCCCAGGCCCAGCACGTCCTGGAGGGGGGCCATAGCCAGGGAGCAGGGGGAGATCCATGCCCCGGCGATGGCGCACCAGCCGATGCCCTCGTCCTCATGGACGTGGAGATAGTTGGTGCAGTAGCTCCGCTGCTCCGGGGTGGCGATGTCGGCGTACCACTGGACAAAGGTGGGGGTGTCGTGGGTGCCGGTATACATGACGGAGTCCGGGGTGCAGCGATGGGGCAGGAAGCCGGAGCCGCCGTTTACGTCGCTGAAGGCGTCCACCAGGATCTTCATCCCGGGGAGGCCGGACTGCTGGATGAACTTCACCGCCCCGGCGCTCAGGTCGCCCAGGTCCTCGGCAATAAACCGGGCTTGAGGGACGTTTTTGCGGATGGCGTCCAGCAGCTTCATCCCGGGGCCCTTCTTCCACTTGCCCACCAGGGCGGTCTCCGACGAGGCGGGGATCTCCCAGTAGTCGTGGAAGGCCCGGAAATGGTCGATGCGGATGACGTCATAGAAGGCCAGGGACTGGCGGATACGGTTGCACCACCAGGCGTAGCCTGTCTTTTCATGGTAGCCCCAGGCGTAGAGGGGGTTGCCCCACAGCTGCCCCTGGTCGTTGAACAGGTCGGCGGGGACGCCGGAGACAAATTTCGCCTTCCGCCCGGTGTTGACCCGGAAGAGCTCCGGATGCACCCACACATCGGCGGAGTCCGGGGAGACGTAGAAGGGGATATCCCCGATGATGGAGACGCCCCGCTCATTGGCGTAGGCCTTCAGCTCCCCCCACTGGCGGAAGAACAGGTACTGGAGAAACTTGTAAAAGCCCACGTCCTCTGCCAGCAGATCGGCGTACTTCTCTAAAGCTGCCGGGTCGCGCCGGATGAGCTTTTTGTCCGGCCAGCTCTGGAGAGACAGGCCGAAGTGGGCGTGGACGGCGGAGAACAGGGCGTAGTCCTCCAGCCAGTCCCGGTGGTCCTGGGCGAAGGCGTCCACCTCCGCCAGCAGGGCCTCGTCCGCCCGGGCATACGCTTTCCGCAGCAGGGGATAGCGGGTGCTGTTCAAAAAGCCGTAGTCGATGCGGTCCGGGGAGCCGTAGTAACGCACCCCATAGACCTCCTCGGGCGTGAGCAGGCCCATCTCCGTCAGGGCGTCCAGGTCGATGAACAGGGGATTGCCTGCGGCGGAGGAGGGGGACATATAGGGGGAGTCGCCCTCCCCGGGGGGGACCAGGGGGAGCAGCTGCCAATAGCTCTGGCCGCCCCGCTGGAGGAAATCAACAAAAAGCCGGGCCTCCTTGCCCATGGAGCCGATGCCATAGGGGCCGGGGAGGGAGGCGAGATGGAGCAAAATACCGCTGGAACGGGGAAACATCATAATCCTTCCTTTCCTTCGTAGCTGTCTGCCCGGCGGAAGGCGCTCCCGCCGGGAAATGGACCGCTACTATTATATCGGAACGGACCGGTCGTGTCAATCGGGGCGGCGCGGGCCGACCGGCGGCCTATATCCGGCTACTTTCTCGCCCAGTCGGCGCTCCTGGGAGACAATTTTATTGCGGTGTGGAGCTGTCACATTTCGGGGAAAAGCGGTAGAGTATAG
The DNA here is from genome assembly GCA_021199695.1 of Clostridiales bacterium. Taxonomy (GTDB): domain Bacteria; phylum Bacillota; class Clostridia; order Oscillospirales; family Oscillospiraceae; genus Onthomonas. The sequence continues at coordinate 1,292 of JAJQHP010000207.1, read as the reverse complement.
GTGAAGGACAGAGAGGAGGCGGACCATTGGAGGACAGAGAGATCATCGGGCTGTTTCAGGTCCGGAGCCAGGAGGCGGTGTCGGCCCTGAGCGAGAAATACGGCCCCCTGTGCCGCCGGGTGACGGAGCACATTCTGGGAAGCCGGGAGGATGCGGAGGAGTGTCTCAACGACACCTGGCTGGCGGTGTGGAACGCCATCCCGCCCCAGGAGCCGGACCCTCTCTCCGCCTGGGTCTGCCGTCTGGCCCGGAACCAGGCGCTGAAACGCCACCGGTACAACACCGCCGCCCGGCGGGACAGCCGGGGAGACGCGCCCCTGGAGGAGCTGGAGGGATGTCTCCCGGCAGCGGGCTCGGTGGAGGACGCCCTGTCCGGGCAGGAGCTGACCCGGCTGCTGGACCGGTTTCTGGACGGCCTCAGCCGAAAGGACCGGACCCTGTTTGTCCGGCGGTACTGGTATGCTGACCCGGTGAAGGACATCGCCGAGGCCTGCCATATGACACCCAACCACGTCTCCGTCCGGCTGGCCCGTCTGCGGGCGAAGCTGCGGCGGATGCTGGAACAGGAGGAGATTTTTCCATGAACAGCTTTGATTTGTCCCGGGCCATGACCGACATCCGCACGGAGTACATTCTGGAGTCCGCCGACCTGCCCGGTTCCGCCGGGACCACCCGTCACCGGAGACGGCCCCGGCTCCGGCGGCTGGTGACGGTGGCGGCAGCTCTGGCCCTGTGCCTGACGGCGGCAGTCCCCGCCCTGGCCGACCATGTGGGGGTGGTGTATCAGGCCATCTACGCCGTCTCTCCCGCCCTGGCCCAGAGCATGAAGTCGGTAGAGCTGTCCTGTGAGGACAGCGGCATCGTTATGGAGGTGCTGGCCGCCGACGTGGAGGGGAGCCGGGCCTGTGTCTATCTGTCCTTACAGGACATGACCGGCGACCGGGTGGACGAGACCAGCGACCTGTTTGACAGCTACGACCTGAACGCCCCCTATGACTGCGCCGCCACCTGCGCCCGGCTGGATTACGACGGGGAGACCGGGACCGCCACCTTCCTGGTCACCATTGATCTGATGGACGGAGAGACCTTCCAGGGAGACCGGTTCACATTCTCCCTGTCTCAGTTCCTCAGCCACAAGAACGAATGGGAGGGGCCGCTTCCCCTGGCACTGTCCCAGGCGGACGACGCCCCGGCGACCCAAAGCGCAGTCTCCGACCGGGGCGGCACCGGCAGCTATCAGACCTTCCTGAAAAAGGGTCTGATCCTGGACGGCGGCGGGAACAGTCTGTACA
>JAJQHP010000139.1 GCA_021199695.1 Clostridiales bacterium | reverse complement strand
CCAGTAGATAAAGCTCCTTCATCGCCGAAGAGTTGTCCATACACCGGACGATCTGAGGGAGATCGCGATAGCCTGCGTCACGGTAGGCGGCAAAAGAGGATGTCCCGGCAGCCACCAGTACCTCCTTACGCTTGCTCATCTGCGCCGTGAGCAGCTTGAACAGGTTCTTGAACTTCTCATCCTCGTTGGCGCAGACGACGCCGCCGACATGAGGCAGCTGCTCGAAATGCCGAAGCAGCGTCGTGTTGAAATCCAGAATATAGATATTGACATCCTCCGGCGAGTACTGTTCCGCCAGACTGCGCACGATGGTCTGGATCACATTGGTCTTACCGTACTGGGCCGAGCCGAGGATCATGGTGTTTTCGGCGGTCAAATCCAGGGAGATCCGGTCCTGCACCTGATTTTCAGGGTCGTCGTAATAGCCGATATGCGCGACGATGTCGTTGCCGGTCCGGTCCCGCTTCTCCGACACGAACGGCAGCTTCTCCGGCAGCTGCGGCAGACAGATGCTGTCCAGGGGCCGGATGCCGTAGCTTTTGCAGAACGAGTCGATTTTCGCCACCACTGCCTGCAGCTGTGTGGCGGCGCCGAACGTCTCCCGATCGCTCCCGGAGCGATAGACCACGTCATGCTTCCCCCACAGGGAGACCTGGGCGATCTCAAAGCGTGACGTCAGCCCCTGCCCCGACTGAACCGGACCTCCGCTGTATCCGGATTGCAGCAGCTCGAAGAGCTCGTTGTTTCCCACCTGCAAGTAGGCCCGTCCCGGCTCCCGGATCTCAGCGGCTAGGGGCGACTTCAGGACCTCGTTGCTGTCGCTCTGGCTTTGCACCTTCAGGCACAGCTTAAAGCGGGAGTTGCTCCAGATCTGTTCGTTGACCTGGCCTGAGGGCTTCTGGGTCGCCAGGATCAGATGAACGCCGAGACTGCGCCCGATCCGTGCCGCCGAGATCAGCTCCTTCATGAATTCCGGCTGGTTCGCCTTCAGCTCCGCGAACTCGTCCACGATGATGATAAGGTGGGGCAGCGCCGTCTTTGCCTCCCCGTCCTTGTACTTTTGGATGTAGTCGTCGATCTGGTTGACGCTGTACTCCGCAAACAGTCTCTGGCGCTTGTCCAGCTCCGCCTTGATCGACAGCAGAGAGCGGTTGATCTCGTCTCCGTCGATATTGGTGATGGCGCCGACCAAATGGGGCAGACGGACCTTTTTCCGTCCCTTTTCCCCGTTTTCCAGCTGCGTCTCCACCTCATATTCGAACTGGTTGGCCATGCCGCCGCCCTTAAAGTCGATGATGACGAAGCCGACCTCATAGGGGTGGTAGCTCAGGGCCATGGACAGGATATACGTCTGGAGCAGCTCGCTCTTGCCGGAGCCGGTGGTCCCGGCGACCAGACCGTGGGGGCCATGCGCCTTTTCGTGGATGTCCAGCGCCACGATCTCCTTTTTGGCGTTGACGCCGATCGGCGCGGCCAGGCTGTGCCTTACGTCCGCAGACGCCCAGTTTTTCGCCAGGTCCAGATCGCCGGCCCCGCGAATGCCCAGCATTTCGTAGAAGGTCAGGCTCTTTGTCAGCGCGTTTTCCAGGCTGACCTCTTCACAGTACACCGGCGCCAGCCGCAGGGCGATCTGCGCGGCGTAGGAATCGCTGACCGTTGCATAGGTGAATCTGGTCTGATCCGTCCCGTTTTCCCGGTGGACGAGCGTGCCTTCCTCTCCCTGATACAGCGTGACCACCTCGTCGCAGTATTCGGGGAGCAACTCCGAATGAGACTCGAAGAAGACGAAGGTCACGCCCATCTCGTGGGAATGTTCAAAATACCGGGAGATCGGGTGGGTCTTGATCCCCGTATTGTTCAGCACGAAAACCACGATATGGGGGGTCCGGCTCTTGCTCTGTTCCCGGCGTGTCATCAGAATATACAGGTATTCCAGCAGTTCCGTCTTGCTCTCGTCGTTGCAGACGATGTTCCGGCAGCCCAGGTCGTCGTTCTTGACGTGGGGGAGCCATCTCAGCCACAGGATCCTGTCCACGAAATCCTCGTTGATGATGTAGAACAGCTTCACATCCCGGTAATACTGCCGTGTGCAGAGGTCCAGCGTCAGATTTTTCATCTGGACATACAGCTTTGTGCTGTCACCCACAAAGCCGACGGCGTTGCTGTTGGCGAGGTTCACCGTGACAGGGGCCCCGTCGATATATTTGAACTCCTCCTGCAGCGCCTCCGGCATCTCCGAGAGCGCGTCGCCCACTTCGATTTGTTCACGTTTTTTATAGGAGATCGGCCTGGCCGCAAGCCGCGCCCCCTTGCCCAGATACACCTCCAGAAAGTCCGGGTCGTCGCTCCTGCGGTCAAACAGATCCGCCGTGAAGTCCTGCACCGACGCAGTATCTCTGGTGAGATCGTGATAGGTCTCCTCCAGCCGAGTGCGCTCCAGCTCCTGTGCCGCGGCGACCTCTTCCCGCTTCCGGTTTATATAATCCGTGTAGGTCTCCGTCCGCTCCTGGAGGGCCTTTTGGTACTCCCGCCTCTCGGAGACAAAAGAGAGGACGGAGGTGACGATGCCGACGCCCATCATACAGGCGCTCATCAGCACATAGCTCCCTGTGCTGCTGCTCATCACGCCCCGCAGGACGACCACCAGGATCAGCATGGCGAGCGAGGGCAGCAGCGAGAGGAGCAAATTGTTCTTAGGCCTGGCAGGAACAGGGGGCGGCGCCAGCACCTCGATGGGCGCATCCTCCAGCACGGTGAGCACCCGGGTGCTCCTGTTGAATTTGGGATAGATCAGGCTGCTTTTCCCCGGCAGGCCCTCTATCGTATCCCAGCCCGTGGGAATGGTGACCCGATCGGGGCGATCGACGAACAGATATCCGTCCTTAAAGTACAGCTGTACGCCGTCGATGGTGATAAAGGAGCAGTTGAGCACCTCGCAGGGCTGTTTGACCTGCATACCGTTGAGCAGTAGGCCGTATCTGGCCTGAAAGCTGCCGATAAAAAGGCGGTCCGACCGGTACACAAAGGAGATCGAGTCATCCCCCAGCATGGTGTCCGCAATCTTGACCGTGGCGCTGTCTCCGCCGCCAACGACGAATTGCCGCCCGCTGACGCTGAACCCAAGGTCAAAGCTGGGCTGCTCGCCCCGGTCGCTCAGCGTCGCCGCAAGGATCATCTCGCACTGCATGAGCTGGCGCTTCCCGTCCTCCCGGAATATGGAGACTGAGTCCCCGCAGCGGAACGTCGCCTTTTTATCCAGGAAGCCGTATGGATTCTGGAACAACAGCCCGCGCTCTGCCGACAGGGTGCACTGCGGGCCGTTGGGTGTGACGGCGATCTCATACGTCTCCCCGTTTTCCGGCTCCAGCGTCACCTTGAACTGCATCATTCTCGCGCCGCTGATCTTGCCGCCGCCGTCCAGAGAGACCTCCCGGTAAAAGCGGCGGTTGGTAAATATCAGTTTATAAATTCGTTTCATCTCATCTCGTCCCTCTGCGAAAAGTCGCCGGTCTTACAGAATGTACCTGAGGATGGAGCCGTCCCGGATGCCCAGGTCCCGCAGGGTGCTGCCGCCCCGGACCTGGACGGTGGGCTGCTCGCAGACCAGGAAGCCGGTCGCCGCCGCCTCTCTGCTGATGCCCAGGGAATACGCCTCGTTCAGCGCACCGATCAGCTCCTCCGCCGAGATGTCCAGGGGCACCTCGATGTCCACCAGCACCTTCCTCTGTACGATTTGAAATCGAACGATCGCCTTGTTTTCCACAATCTCACTCCTTAAAACGGCAGCAGCACCCGGCACAGGATAAAGGTTATGTTATCCGTTCCGCCTCTGTCCAGCGCTGTCTGCATCAGTGTCTCCCCCGTCTCCCGGAGGGAGGCCGGGGCACAGAGCAGCTTTTCCAGCTCCCCGTCCGGTATCATGGAGGTCAGCCCGTCCGTGCAGCAGAGGAACCGGTCGTTTCGGTGCAGCGGGGCGGTACACAGCCATGGCCTGACCGCCAGATCGTCGTCCGCCCCCAGATATTGCAGCAGCCTGGGGGCCCGGTCCCGGATGCCCAGGGACTCGATCAGCTCCCGGTCGGTGTGATCTCTGCTCAGCTGCTCCAGGGAGCCGTGGGCGCAGCGATAGACCCGGCTGTCTCCCACGTTGCACACCGTCACCTGCTTCCCGCAGAACAGCATCAGCGCCGCTGTCGTGCCGGATTCGATCCTCTTTTTCCGGTTGTTTTCCTGCACCAGGGCGTTCGCCTTTGCGATTGCCCCGGCGAAAAACGCCTCTGCGTCCTGCCCCGGGGCCCGCTCTGCGGCTTGCAGGCAGGCTGCGGCGGTGAGAGAGGCCTCCTCTCCGCAGTCCATTCCCCCCATGCCGTCAAAGACCCCGAGGACGGACGCCTGCCGCGACATCTCCCGGGCATACCGCAGGGATTTCCCCGCCGGGTCGCTGTCCCGGAGCTGCCCGTAAAAGAGCAGATTGTCCTCGTTGTGGGGGCGGCACCGCCCCCGGTTGCTCCAGCAGTACGCCTGAATCATTGCCATCCAATCACCTCCCGATGGTTGTGGATAGTGGGTTTATCCCCATTTGGTGTAGTCATACATACCTGTAGTGTCTGCGTTGCTGGTGTCCAGCCAGTCCGGGTCAAAGTCGGTCAGGGAGGAGCAGTAATAAAACATATAGCTCATGTCTGTCACCCTGGAAGTGTCCCAGCCGGACAGGTCCAGCTCTGCCAAATCAAAGCAGCTGCCAAACATCCAGCTCATATCCGTCATGTTGGAAGTGTCCCAGCCGGACAGGTTCAGGGTAGTCAATTCATAACACCCTTCAAACATATAGCTCATGTCTGTCACGTTGGAGGTATCCCAGCCGGACAGGTCCAGGGAAGTCAATGATTCGCAGGCGCAGAACATCATACTCATATCTGTCACGCTGGAGGTATCCCAGCCGGACAGATCCAGATGCGCCAGATCAAAGCAACATGAAAACATTAGGCTCATATCCGTCACATTGGAAGTGTTCCAGCCAGACAAATAATTCAGGGAGGTCAATGCTTCGCAGTTAGCAAACATCCCATACATATCCGTCACGCTGGAGGTGTCCCAGTCAGATAGGCCGCTCAGCGTGGTCAATGCATTGCAGCCGTAAAACATCTTACTCATATCTGTCACATTGGATGTATCAAAGCACCCCAGAAAAAATATGGCTGCCAGGTTGTCATAACCGTTAAACATATTCGCACAAGAATTACATGCAACCACGCCGCCCTCTCCGGCGATGTACTGTATTGTTCCCTCTGTCCAGCAGAGGACGCCTCCGTCTCCGGCCTCGGAGAGGTCGGCCGCGTCCTCCGGGGCGTCCGCCAGGGTGTCTAGGAAATAGATTTTGGTGATGTCCTTTTTCGCCGTGACCCCGTCCAGAGACAGTGCAGTGCTGTCATCGCTATCGTAATAGCTCCCCACGTCGCCCATGACGCCGCCTGTTTTTGTGCTGTTGGCCTCGCAGGTGATTTGGCAGGTGGCTACCACATCGCTCGTTACAGCAGACACAGCACCTCGCCCTTCACCCACATAAGAGAGCTTCGCCGTGGTAGTGCTGAGAGCGGTGACGGTGAAAATGGCTTCCTCCTGGTCAGAGGTGCCCCAGGTGATGGAACCCTCCCAGTCATCCACATCGGTTGTGGCGGTGATGATTACCGATTCACCTTCAGCGAGGGTGATGGTTTTGTGGCTTAACGTAATCTTTGTAGGTATTTCAGCATCAGCGTCGATATCGGCAGTGTCCATGCTGCCAACAGCACCGACATCCTCCGACGTATTTGCATCGGCAGCCACGGCTGTACTGTTGGCGGCCCCTGTCCCTCTGGCATCGCTGTTGGCATTTCCACTGAACGTAATCAGGGCAACGCTCAGAAGCAGCACCGCCACACCCGCAATCAGCAGCACCTTCTTTTTCCCCTGAGGGCGTTGCGTCTTCACATCATTTCCGGTCGGCGATACGTCCTCTCCTGTTTTCTCTTCCGACCGCTCAGCGAACTGGGACTTCTGACTGCGCCCTTCCGGGGTGGGGCGGATTCGCTGTGTCTCGCTCGCCGTGCCCCGTTGCTCCTGCTCCACCCGCGGTTCCGTAGAATATCGGGTTGCGGTCCGGGAGCCGGTCTCCGGCTCCGGTCCTCCGCCGGGCAGCCGCAGCAGCGCCGTGTCGCTTTTGTCCACCAGCAGTTCCAGCTCCGCCCGCATCTCCTCCGGCGCACGGTAGCGGTCCTCCGGCAGAGGCGACGTGGCCTTTTTCACGATGTCCCACAGCGGGCCACGCTCGTTCACCGGACAGGGCAGCGCCTCCCCCCGCATCCGCCGGGACAGCGCCCGCTGGGTG
>JAJQHP010000062.1 GCA_021199695.1 Clostridiales bacterium | reverse complement strand
TAGCGGATGTTCTCGGCGCAGGAGGCGTTGACAAAGGCCACGGTGTAGCCGTTGAACTCCACATAGTACGGCTCACAGGCCTCCTCCAGATTCTCCCCCGCCCCCACATGGGCGATGCCTGCGCTGTCCAGGGTGGCCAGGGTGTCGGTCAGGCCCTCGGCGTCGTAGTCATAGACGTGGTTGTTGGCCAGGGTCACCAGGTCCACCCCCATGGTCTCATAGATGGAGATGTTGGAGGTCTGCGCCCGGAAGGTGTAGGCCTTGCCGTTCAGCGCGGTCCCGCCGTCGGTGAAGGCAAACTCGCTGTTGACACAGAACAGGTCGGCGCTCTGCATCCGCTCCAGCAGACTCTCACCGATACAGTCATAGATACCGTTCTCCTGTTCGACCAGATAAGTCATGTTGTACCAGGTATCGTCCAGGTTCACGTCCCCCATCAGGGCGATGGTGAAGTCGTACTCCGTCTCCGACAAAGCGGCGGCCTCTTCCTCCGCCTTCTGGGCAGCCGCCTCCTGCTCCGCCAGGGCGGCGGCCTCCGCCTCCTCCTGGGCCTTGGCTTCGTTGTGGTCCAGAATTGCCTGGACGCCTCCGATGCAGAAGCAGATCAGGATGATGACAAGGCAGACGGCGTTGAGCACGAAGCCCGGCCGCAGTCTGCGGCGTTTTCTCTGGCTGCGCCTGGAGCGGCGAGGCCGGTCATATCTCTCTTCCATGGGCAACTCCTTTCTCCGGTGCAAGCATCCGGGGCAGAAAAAACAGGCTGCTCTTTCAGCAGCCTGTGATCGATGAAACTGTACTCTTTGGTCGAAACCGCTGCTTTTCATTTTAGCACAACAGTTCTCTCCCGTCCAGTGCAGGGAGGGAAAAAGTGGGAAAAAGCAGGCCGAATCTGTTTCGCTGAGAGAACGTGTCGGAGGGTTTCTTCTCGGATTCGCCGGGGGATTTCTGCTGAATGTCAGTGCGTACTGTTCTCCCTCAGTCAGCTTCGCTGACAGCTCCCTCTAGGAGGGAGCCAAGGGGATTTGCGTAGACTCTTGCCTCCCTCCTTGAGGCGAAGTGCCGCCGTAGGCGGTAGAGGTGGCACGGCGAAGCCGTGACGGAGGGAGAGCGGCACGCATTTGCGAATTGTTCTTAACGTTTCAGCGAATTCGTTACCAGTAGCGTTTTTGCGGCTTTCGCCCTTCTCAATCCCGGTCGTCCAGGGCGACAAAGGGCTGCCGTGCGCCGATGGCCTTGTAGGCGGGGCGGATGATCTTGCTGCCACTGAAGATCTCCTCCATCCGGTGGGCGCACCAGCCCACCATCCGGGCGGCGGCAAACAGGGGGGTATACAGCTCCTCCGGGATGTTGAGCATATCGTAGACAAAGCCGGAGTACAGGTCCACGTTGGCGCACATGACCTTGTCCTTGCCGGTGACACGGGCAAAGACCTGGGGCGTCAGCCGCTCCACACTCTCGATCAGATTGAGCCGATCCTCCATCCCCTTTTTCTCCGCCAGACTGCGGCTGAACTGCTTCAGGATCTTCGCCCGGGGGTCGGAGAGGGTGTAGACCGCATGGCCCATGCCGTAGATCAGGCCGGAATGGTCGTAGCCCTCCCGCCGGAGCAGTCCGGCGAGGCAGGCGGAAATGGCGTCGTCGTCCTTCCAGTCGGGGACGGTCTCTGCGATGTAGTCCATCATCTGCTTGCAGCGGATGTTGGCGCCGCCGTGACGGGGGCCCTTCAGCGCCCCCACCGCCGCGGCAATGGCGGAAAAGATGTCGGTATAGGAGGAGGAGATCACCCGGCAGGTGAAGGAGGAGTTGTTGCCGCCGCCGTGCTCCGCGTGGAGGATGAGGCAAAGGTCCAGCAGCCGGGCCTCCTCCATGGTGTACTGCCGGTCGTCCCGGGCGGCGGACAGGAAGTTCTCCGCCGCTCCCTTGCCGGGCTGGGCCCGGTGGAGGTACAGGGAGCCCTTGTCAAAATAGCACCGCTTGGCGGCGTAAGCGTGGGCCACAATCATGGTTGTCCGGGCGATGAGCTGCATGGAGAGACGGAGCTGGTTCTCCACCGTCATAGTCTCCGGGTCCTCGTCATAGGAATAGAGGGTCAGCACGCTCTGGGCCAGCTTGTTCATCACGTCGCAGCTGGGTGCCTTTAAAATCATGTCCTCGGTGAACATACTGGGGAGGGGGCGCATCTCCTCCAGGGCCTGCTGGAAGGCGGTCAGCTGTTGCCGGTTGGGGAGCTTTCCCATCAGCAGCAGATAGCAGGTCTCCTCGAAGCCGAACCGATTCTCAGAGGTGCAGCCCCGGATCAGGTCCTCGACGCTGATGCCTCGGTAGATCAGTCTGCCCTCCATGGGGGTCTTTTCCCCGTCCTGCATATAGTAGCCCTGGACGCTGCCCACCCGGGTGAGGCCCGCCATGACGCCGGTACCGTCCGGGTGCCGCAGGCCCCGCATGACCTGGTATTTCTCATATTTCTCCTGGGGGATGGGACCCATCCCCTGGAGCTCCTCACTCATCGTATGGATAAAGTCAGTGGTCTGACTGGAAATCGGACGATTCAACACAGCTGTGCCCCTTCTCTCTGACGTATGCCGTCTTCACTCGGTATGGCAACAGTATACCACGTCAGACAGAGAGAAGTCAACGGAGTTAGCGCGCTAAAGTGCATCATCCGCTTTAATTCTGTCATTTTTCGTAAAAAACAGTTGTCATTTCGCCGTTCATTACCCCATTTTTACCCATAGCGCAAGCCGAATTTTGCAAGGAGGCGTTTCTTTTGCTGCATCGTGTGGCCGCCCTGTCCCTCGCTCTGACCCTGTCTGTCCTGCTTCTGTCCCTGACCGCCCTCCCGGAGGCCCCTCTCCCCTTCCCTGTTCAGACCGCCCTGGCCTCGGACGAGCCCGCCGATGACGGATCGGATTTCTCCACGGATGACGCAGAAACCGCTTCGGAGCCTGTCTCGCAGGATGTGGCAGACAGCGACACGGAGACGGTCCCCGACGATACGGAGGATGTCTCTCAGGAGGAATCCGCCCTGGTCCCGGAAACGCTGACGGTGCTGCTGCCGGACGGGACAGTGGAGGAGATGGGGCTGGAGGACTATCTCTGGGGGGTGGTGGCCGCCGAGATGCCCGCCGCCTTTGAATCGGAGGCCCTCAAGGCCCAGGCGGTGGCCGCCCGGACCTACACCTGCTATCAGGCGGCCCGGGAGAAGTCCGCCCACCCGGAGGCGGACGTCTGCACCGACTACGGCTGCTGTCAGGCGTGGATGTCCCGGGAGGACCGGCTGGCGGCCTGGGACGAGGACAAGGGAGAGGAATACGCCGCCAAAATCACCGCGGCGGTGGAGGAGACCGCCGGGGAGATTCTCACCTGGGAGGGAGAGGCGGCGCTGACCGTGTTTCACGCCGCCTCCGCAGACACCACCCGCTCCGCCCTGGAGGTCTGGGGGACAGATCTCCCCTATCTCACCTCCGTCTCCAGCCCGGAGAGCGAGGCGGACACCCCCAACTATTACAGCGTGGTCTCCTTTTCCGCCCAGGAGTTCTCCGACCTGTTTCTGGCGGCATATCCCGACGCCGACCTCACCGGAGACTGCTCCGGCTGGTTTGGTGAACCGGAGACGGACAGCAGCGGGGCGGTGCTGTCCGTCTCGGTGGGAGGCGTGGAGGTCACGGGAAGCGAACTGCGCACCCTCTGCTCCCTACGCTCTCCCCACTTTGAGGTGGAGTGCGGAGAGGATGCCGTCACCTTTTACGTCACCGGCTACGGCCACGGAGTTGGCATGAGCCAATACGGGGCCAACACCATGGCGGCGGCGGGGAGTGGCTATCGGGAGATCCTGGCCCACTACTATCCGGGGACAGTGCTGGTGGGTTCAGCCGCCGATTGACAATTCTCCCGGATTGCTATATGATATTGCCATCAACACACCAAACAAGGGGGTAAGAGCATGGTTCAGCCGACGGAGGAGAGCGCCCTCATCGCCATGAGCGGCGGGGTGGACAGCTCGGTGGCCGCCGCCCTGACGCTGCGCCGGGGCGACCGCTGCCAGGGAGTCACCATGCGGCTTTACAACAACAGCACGGTGGGTCAGAGCCAGTTCCACACCTGCTGCTCGGAGCATGACGTGGACGACGCCAGCCAGGTGGCCTTCCAACTGGACATCCCCTATTCCGTGGTGGACTACACCGTGGACTTCCGGGCCAAGATCATCGACAAATTCGTCCGCATCTACGAGGCGGGGGGCACCCCCAATCCCTGTATCGACTGCAACCGGTACATGAAATTCGACAAGCTCCTCCGTTATGCCGATGAGCAGGGCCTCTCCCGGGTGGTCACCGGCCACTATGCCCGCATCTGTTGGGACGAGAGAACCGGCCGCTGGCTGTTGAAAAAGGCGGTGGACGAGAGCAAGGACCAGAGCTATGTCCTCTATATGCTCACCCAGGCGCAGCTCTCCCGCATCTACTTTCCCCTGGGGGAGATGACCAAGGAGGAGACGAGAGCCGTCGCCCGGGAGCTGGGCTTCTGCAATGCCGCCAAGCACGACAGCCAGGATATCTGCTTCGTCCCCGATGGGGATTACGCCGCCTTTATGGAGCGATACACCGGCAAGCGCTACCCGGAGGGGGACTTTCTCGACCTCTCCGGGCAGGTGGTGGGCCGTCACCGGGGGGCGGTGCGGTACACCCTGGGCCAGCGAAAGGGACTGGGTCTGGCCATGGGGGAGCCGGTATACGTCTGCCGAAAGGATATGGCGGCCAACACCGTCTCCGTCGGCCCCAACGAGGCGCTGTACGCCCGGACGGTGCTGGTGGGGGAGCTGAACTGGATCGCTGTCCCCGCCCTCGCCGCCCCCATGCGGGTGAAGGCCAAGCTCCGCTACCGCCAGCGGGAGCAGTGGGCCACCCTCTCCCCGGAGGGGGAGGACCTGGTGCGGCTCACCTTCGACCAGCCCCAGCGGGCGGCCACCGTGGGCCAGGCGGCGGTGTTCTACGACGGAGATACCGTCGTAGGCGGCGGGACCATCGTGGGCGTTCCGTTGGAGGAGAACGGAGGCGTTTTGCCGTCATGCTGAATCAGTTTTCCAGAACAGAGCTTCTCCTGGGCAGAGAGGGCATGGAGCGTCTGTCCCGGGCCCGGGTGGCCGTCTTTGGCGTCGGAGGCGTGGGCGGCTATGCGGTGGAGGCCCTGGCCCGGAGCGGCGTGGGAGCGTTGGATCTGATCGACGACGACCGGGTCAGCCTCTCCAACCTGAACCGCCAGATCATCGCCACCCAACGGACGATAGGGCAGTACAAGGTGGACGCCGCCCGGCAGCGCATCGGAGAGATCAACCCGGACTGCCGGGTGACGGTGTACAAGACCTTTTTCACCCCGGAGACGGCGGGACAGTTTTGCTTTTCCGACTATGACTATATCATCGACGCCATCGACACCGTGACGGGCAAGCTGGTGCTGGCGGAGCAGGCAGTCCGGGCGGGGGTCCCCATCATCAGCTCCATGGGGGCGGGGAACAAACTGGACCCCACCGCCCTGGAGGTGGCGGACATCTCCCAGACTTCCGTCTGTCCCCTGGCCCGGGTCATGCGCAAGGAGCTGAAAAAGCGGGGCATCTACCATTTGAAGGTGGTCTACTCCAAAGAGCCGCCCCTGACGCCCCTGGAGGTCGGGGAGAGCGACGAGGCGGCCGGGCAGACCGATTCCCGGGGCGGCGTTCCCAGCCGCCGCCAGACGCCGGGGAGCAACGCCTTTGTCCCCGCCGCAGCGGGACTGATTGCGGCGGGGGAGGTCATCCGGACCCTCTCCGGCTTCGAGCGGCAGGCGACATGATCTATCTGGACTACGCCGCCAACACCCCGGCAGACCCGGCGGTGCTGGCGGCCTTCTGCGAGACGGAGAGCCGTTTTTCCGCCAATCCCAACGCCCGGCACCCCCTGGGCCGGGCCGCCCGGGCAGAGCTGGCCCGGATCACCGACTCGGTCGCCGTTCTGCTGGGCGTGGGGCCGGAGAACGTCATCTACACCTCCGGGGCCACCGAGTCCAACAACCTGGCGGTCAAGGGTCTGGTTCAGGCCAACCCCTCCGGGGGACGGCACATCCTCACCACCCCTCTGGAGCACCCCTCCGTCCGGGGCGCGCTGTCCTGGCTGGAAGGGCAGGGCTATCAGGTGGAGGAGCTGCCCCTGTGTTCCGACGGCAGGGTGGACCTGTCCCGGCTCCCCGGTCTGGTCCGGGAGGACACGGTGCTGGCGACGGTCTGCGCCGTGGACAGCGAGACCGGGGTGGTTCAGCCCGTCCGGGAGATGGGGGAACTGCTTCGGCGGTTTCCCAACTGCCGCTTCCATGTGGACGCCGTCCAGGCGGTGGGCAAGCTGGACCTGTCGTTTGCGGGGGCGGACACGGTGAGCATTGCCCCTCACAAGTTCTATGGGCTCAACGGCAGCGGACTGCTGCTGAAACGGGGATGCGTCCCCCTGGCCCCGCA
>JAJQHP010000129.1 GCA_021199695.1 Clostridiales bacterium | reverse complement strand
GCTGCCGCCCCGGCGAAGGGGTCCGCGCCCCGCCAGGGCGGCAGCGACGCCGCCTTCTGGGCCGGTCTGCTCCCCCTCCTGCGCACCCGGCTGAAGCCTTGGGCCTATATGCCCCTGACGGACAGCAGCACCGTCTCCGCCCGGCTGGAGAACGACACCCTGGCGATCTACGCCACCGACCAGTTTGTCTATCAGACGGTGAACAAGCAGGACCTGCTGCGCACCATCGGAGAGGCGGCCTCTCAAAAGGCGGGACGGCCCATCCAGGCGGTGGCCAAGCGGGGCGCGCCTCCGGCGCAGACTGCCTCTCCCGCCAAAGCCTCCCCCGGCGGGACAAAACCGGATCTCTTTCAGGAGCTGGTCCGCAAGGGAGAGTCTGTGGGCGCGGAAATCGACTGAGATATCACATCACAAATGTTACGATAAGGAGAGAAATCAACATGGCAAAAGGATACGGAAACCGCAATATGCGGGGCATGGGCAACATGGGCGGCATCAACATGAATATGATCCGCCAGGCCCAGAAGATGCAGGCGGACATGGAAAAGACCCAGGCCGACCTGGAGCAGAAGACCTACTCCGGCAAGGCGGGCGGCGGCGCGGTGGAAGCCATCGTCTCCGGCAAGAAGGAGCTGACCCGGGTGGTCATCAAGCCGGAGGTCATGGACCCGGAGGACCCGGGGATGCTGGAGGATCTGATCCTTCTGGCGGTCAACGAGGCTCTGCGCCTGGCCAGCGAGGACGCTACCGCTAGCATGGAGAAGGTCACCGGCGGCCTGAACCTGAGCGGTCTGGGGCTGTAACAACTGCATGGACGGACAGACGGGTCTCTCGGGGGAGAGGCCCGTTTTGCCTTGCCATGTCAAAAATGGTTTTCACCCGTCTCACAAAATATTCATAAATTCGTGCTACAGTGACAGGGAGCGTGGGGACAAAGGCCACTTTTTTCGAATTTGTCTGTCTCCGCCTTGCTTTTTCCCCGCTTTCCGGTATAATGTTAGCAAGCTACTTCGTTCTTTTTTGAGGTGCATTTCATGAACGCTTTCACCTTCTATACCCCAACGAAAATCATCTTTGGCCCCAGGACCTGCGACCAGGCGGGCCAGGCCGTGAAGGAGGCGGGGGGCAGCCATGTGCTGGTGCTGTATGGGGGCGGCTCCGTCCTGCGAAACGGCGTGCTGGACCGGGTCACGGCGTCCCTCTCCGCCGCCGGGCTGACCTATGACTGCGTGGGCGGAGTCCAGCCCAATCCCCGGCTGAGCTTTGCCCAGAGCATCGCCGATCAGTGGCGGGACAAGGGCATCGACTTCCTGCTGGCGGTGGGCGGCGGCTCCGTGCTGGACACCATGAAGGGGGTCTCCATGAGCCTGAGCTGCGGCGGGGACATCTGGGACTTTTTCCAGGGGACCCGCACCGTGACCGGCGCGATTCCCATGGGCAGCGTCCTGACCATCGCCGCCGCCGGGAGCGAGACCAGCGACTCCGCCGTGCTCACCAACGAGGCCACCGGCCAGAAGCGGGGGCGCAACACCCCCTTCAACCGGCCCCTCTTCGCCATTATGGACCCGGAGCTGACCTACACTCTCCCGCCCCGTCAGACCGCCTGCGGCGTCACCGACATTATGATGCACACCCTGGACCGGTATTTCTCCGACAGCAATACCGAATACCTCACCGATGGCATTGCCGAGGCCCTGCTCCGGGACGTGATGGAGGCGGGTCTGCTGGCCATGCGGGAGCCGGAGAACTACGACGCCCGGAGCGAAATCATGTGGTGCGGCAGCCTGTCCCACAACGATCTCACCGGCCTGGGCCGCACCAAGGACTTCTCCGTCCACCAGCTGGGGCATGAGCTCTCCGGGATGTTTGACATCCCCCACGGGGAGAGCCTCTCCGCCACCTGGGGCGCCTGGGCCAGATTTGTCATGGACAGGGACCCGGGCCGCTTCGCCCATCTGGGGCGGAGTGTGCTGAATATCACCGAGCCGGACGACCGCCTGGCCGCTCAGGAGACGATCAACGGCCTGGAGGCGTACTGGCAACGGCTGGGGATGCCCGTCACCCTGGGAGCCTGCATCGGCGTGCAGCCGGACGAGGTCCTGCAGGACCTGGCCTGGCGCTGCTCCTGGCAGGGAAAGCGTAAGGTGGGGGTGTTCCGCCCCATCGACACGGCAGATATCCTGGACATCTACCGGGCCGCCAACCGCTGAGGCGCAGCCATGTTCGGCTATGTGGTGGCAGATCAGTCCAGCCTGACCCCGGAGGCGCTGGAGCGCTATCGAGGGGTCTACTGCGGCCTCTGCCGGGCCATCGGCCAGCGCCACGGGCAGCTCTCCCGCCTGTGCCTGACCTACGATATGACCTTCCTCATCCTGCTGCTGGACTCCCTGTATGAGCCGGAGCGCACCGCCGGCAGCAACCGCTGCCCTCCTCACCCCATCAAGCCCCGGCCCTGGCAGCGGAGCGAAGTGACCGATTACGCCGCGGACATGAACGTGGCCCTGGCTTATTATAACTGCCTGGACGACTGGCAGGATGACCACAGCCCCTCCGGGCTGGCCGTCTCCCAGCTGCTTAAGGGCCGCTATCCTGACATCAAACAGCGGTGGCCCCGTCAGTGCGGGGCCATCGAGGACGGTCTTGCCCAGCTCTCCGCCCTGGAGCGGGAGAAAAGCCCTGATTTAGACGCGGTGTGCCGCGCCTTCGGCGACCTGATGGGGGAGCTGTTTGTCCTCCGGGAGGACCGGTGGGCGGACGATCTCCGGGAGATGGGGGGCAAGCTGGGACAGTTCATCTACCTCATGGACGCCGTCCTGGACCGGGAGCGGGACGACAAAAAGGGGCGCTACAACCCCATCACCGCCTTTGAATCCCGGAATGAGGCCGGACCCTTCCAGGAGCTGCCTGTGCTCACCATGCTCATCGGGGACAGCACCCTGGCCTTCGAGCGGCTGCCGCTGGAGCAGGACATGGACCTGCTGCGCAATATACTCTACTCCGGGGTGTGGACCCGCTACGCCATGGAACAGAATCGAAAGGCCAGGAAAGAGGGCCGCACCACCCACAAGGAGGAACCGTCAACATGATCCAGGACCCGTACTCGGTCGTAGGTGTCTCTCCCGACGCATCGCCGGACGAGATCAAAAAAGCCTATCGCCGCCTGGCCAAGCAGTACCACCCCGATCTCCATCCCAACGACCCGGAAGCGGCCAAAAAGATGAACGAGATCAACGCTGCCTATGACCAGATCAATAACCCCCAGAAATACCAACAGCAGCAGTCCCGGCAGAGCAGCTCGTCCTCCTATACCTACGGCGGCTCCACCGGCTATGCCGACGACGACGGGTATGACCCCTTCGGCGGCTATGACCCCTTCGGCTTTGGTTTTGGGGGTTATCAGCAGCGGCAGACCCACGAGGCCCGGGCGGATGCCAGCGACTCCTCCGATCTCCAGGCCGCCCTCCACTTTATCCAGGTGGGCAGCTATGACGACGCCCTCTCCGTCCTGGAGCGGGTGGCCCAGAAGGACCGGAACGCCCGGTGGTACTACCTCTCCGGCCTGGCAAACGACGGGGCGGGGAACAAGATCCTGGCCCTCCAGCAGCTCCAGCGGGCCGTCCAGCTGGAGCCCAACAACGCCGAGTATCAGCGGGCCTTCCAGCGGGTACAGCAGGGCGGTCAGCACTACCGCAATGTGACGGTGGATCACTGCGGCGGGAGCTATTGCTCCTATGTCTGGCTGCTGTGCCTGGCCCTCTCCTGCTGCTCCGGCGGTCGGATGGGATATTACCCCATGTTCCTCTGCTGTTGAGGAGGGCGGGAAGGCACAAAACGTCAGATGTTATCGGATTCGCCGAAACGGTTCAGCAGGATGGAAGTGCATACCGCACCCCTCCACCGGCTTGCGCCGGTCCCCCTCCCCTTTCAGGGGAGGTAGAAGCCGATGCTCCCTGGCTCCCCTGAAAGGGGAGCTGTCGCCGCAAGGCGACTGAGGGGTGCAGCACGCACCAACGACAAGAGAAAGCCTTTCGGCGAATTCGTTCTTCCCATCGACTCATGCATATCTCACGCCGCCGCCTCACTGCACGGCATCCTCTGCGGGGAAACGGCTTTGACCGTTCCCCGCTTTTTTTCGCCACATCAACCCAAAACCGGAAAGGAGCTTTTCCATGTCTGTTCTCTCCAACCTGGAGCCTCAGTCCGTATTTTCCTTCTTTGAGACCATCTGTTCCATCCCCCACCCCTCCGGGCGGGAGGACAGGCTGGCCGATTACATCGTCTCCTTTGCCCGGGCCCGGGGCCTGGAGCACTACCGGGACGGGCTGAACAACGTCATCGTTATCAAGCCCGCCACCCTCGGCTATGAGGAGCAGCCGCCCGTGATCATTCAGGGCCATCTGGACATGGTCTGCGAGCAGGAGCCGGGCCGGAACATGGATTTCGACCGTCAGGGGCTTGACCTGCTCATTGACGACGGCTGGATCACCGCCCGGGGCACCACCCTGGGCGGTGACGACGGCATCGCCGTGGCCTATGCCCTGGCCCTGCTGGACGGGGAGGACATCCCCCATCCCCGGCTGGAGGTGGTGCTCACCACCTCGGAGGAGGTGGGCATGGAGGGGGCCGCCGGTATCGACCTCTCTCCTCTCCAGGGTCGCCGCCTGCTCAACATCGACAGCGAGGAGGAGGGCTTTGTCCTCTCCAGCTGCGCCGGGGGCTGCCGGGCGGACTGCCTGCTGCCCATCGAGCGGACGGAGGCGGAGGGCCAGCTCTGCGTCCTCACCCTCTCCGGCCTCACCGGGGGTCACTCCGGCACAGAGATCGACAAGGGCCGGGCCAACGCCATCCACGCCCTGGCGGACGTGCTGGCAGAGCTGGGGAGACAGCTCTCCTTCTCCCTCCGCTCCATCCAGGGGGGCGGCAAGGACAACGCCATCCCCCGGGACGCCACGGCGGAGATCGTCCTGCCCTCCTCCCGTATGCTCCCCGTGTTCAGCGCCGCCCTGGAGCGGTGCCGCCAGTCCCTCACCCAACGCTACGGCCTGTCTGACCCCAGCCTGCGCCTGTCCCTCCTGCCCAGAGAGGAGGGGAGCTGGCAGGTGCTCACCACTGATTCTGCCCGGAAGAGCCTGACCCTCATCCGGAATCTCCCCGACGGGGTGCAGGCCATGAGCCGGGACATCCCCGGCCTGGTGGAGACCTCTCTGAACCTGGGGGTGGCGGACACACGGGCGGACGCCCTCCATCTCCGGCTGAGCCTGCGTAGCTCTGTGCTGGCGGACAAGGAAGCCCTCAAGTCCCGGGTGGCCCGGATCACGGAAAACCTGGGCGGCTCCGTCTCCTGGGCGGGGGATTATCCCCCCTGGGAGTACCGGCAGGACTCCCCCCTCCGGGAGGACGTGTGCCGGGCCTGGGAGGCGCTTACGGGCAAGCGGCCGGAGGTGGTGGCCATCCATGCCGGGCTGGAGTGCGGCCTGCTGTCGGCCAAGCTGCCGGGTATGGACGCCGTCTCCATCGGCCCCAATATGCAGGACATCCACACCACCGAGGAGCGGCTGGAGATCGCCTCCGTGGGCCGGGTGTGGGACCTGATTTTGAAGGTGCTGGGGGAGAAGGGATAAGCACCGCTGTAAAACATATCCTCTCACTGTCCAAAAGCCCATTTCTGTGATACAATAAAAGCCCCTCAAAAGGGCAATCAGCCATTGCAGACGCGGGCAAGGTGTCTGAGGAATGGAGGTCTGTCATGGAGTATAGTCACAACGGGGCGGTCCGCCGGGGCGCAGCCGCCCGAAAGCGGCTGACCGAGGCGGCTGCCGGACGGCAAAAGGCCGATCTGGTGCTGAAAAACGCCTCCTACGTCAACGTATTCACCGACCAGATCAGCACCGCCAACATCGCCATCGTGGGCGACCGCATCGCCGGGATCGGCAGCTATGAGGGGGAGCGGGAGCTGGACATGACCGGGAAGGTGCTGCTCCCCGGCCTGATCGACGGGCACATCCACCTGGAGTCCAGCCTGGCCTCCCCCGGGGAGTTCGTCCGGGCGGTGCTGCCCCACGGCACCACCGCCGTCGTCACCGACCCCCACGAGATCACCAACGTCATGGGGACCGAGGGCATCGACTATATGCTGGAGGCCACCGAGGGCCTGCCGGTGGACGTGCTGTTCCTGCTGCCCTCCTGCGTCCCCTCCACCCCCATGGACGAGTCCGGCGCAGAGCTGAGCTGGCGGGACATCGACTCCTTCTATGACCATCCCCGGGTGCTGGGGCTGGCGGAGATGATGAACTACTACGGCGTCACCCACGGGGACGAGGGGGTGCTGTCCAAGCTGGCCGCCGCTCAGCTCCACGGGAAACGGATGGACGGCCACGCCCCGGGCCTTGCCGGGCGGGAGCTGGACGCCTACATCGCCGCCGGCATCGGCTCCGATCACGAGTGCTCCACCCTGGAGGAGGCGTTGGCGAAGCTGGAGCGGGGACAGTACATCATGATACGGGAGGGCACTGCCGCCCGCAATCTGGCGGCCCTGGCCCCTCTGCTCACTCCCCGGTA
>JAJQHP010000183.1 GCA_021199695.1 Clostridiales bacterium | reverse complement strand
TACTTCTTCTACAACGGCGGCAACGACTCCATGGACACCTGCAACAAGATCTCCAAGTATATGAAGAAGGTGGGCTATGACTGCCGGGTCATGGGCATCCCCAAGACCATCGACAACGACCTGTTCGGTACCGACCATTGCCCGGGCTACTCCTCCGCCGCCAAGTATATCGCCACCTCTCTGGTGGAGGTCTATCAGGACGCCCACGTCTATGACAAGGGCCAGGTCACCATCGTGGAGATCATGGGCCGTCACGCTGGCTGGCTGGCCGGCGCCGCCGCTCTGGCCAAGGTCACCGGCTACGGCCCCGACCTGATCTACCTGCCTGAGGTGGACTTCAAGATGGATGAGTTCCTGGAGGACGTGAAGAACATCTGGGACGCCAACAAGAACGTGCTGGTGGCCGTCTCCGAGGGCATCCACTACGCCGACGGCTCCTTCGTCTCCGAGGCCAAGACCTCTGCCACCGACGGCTTCGGCCATGCACAGCTGGGCGGTCTGGCCGCTCACCTGGGCAACGTGGTCAAGGAGGCCATCCCCGGCGTCAAGGTCCGTCCCATTGAGCTGAGTCTGCTCCAGCGCTGCGCCGAGCACTGCGCCTCTCAGACCGATTCCGACGAGTCCTTTATGGCCGGTCAGACCGCCGTCAACCAGGCCATCGCCGGCGTCACCGACAAGATGGTAGGCTTCAAGTGCACCCGTGATGAGAACGGCTACAAGTGCGAGCCGGAGCTGCTGGACCTGTCCGCCGTGGCCAACTATGAGAAGAAGGTCCCCGTAGAGTGGATCAACGAGCGGGGCAACGACGTCACCGACGCCTATATCGAGTATGCCCTCCCCCTGATCCAGGGCGAGATCCAGATGAAGAAGGAGAACGGCCTGCCCCGGTTCGTCCACCTGAAAAAGGTGGTCGCCGAGTAATTCCGGCTCCTATTGCGCGCAAAAAGGCCCGTCCCCGGCTCCCGAGGACGGGCCTTTGCTTCCCGGTGGAAAGGAGTGACCCTCCATGATATCCAAATTCCGATTCGGCAGCCCCATTCAGACCGACGCCGTGGCCTGCGAGCTGCCCCTGTCCGCCCCGCCGGTGCCTTATTTCCAGGTGACGGAGCAGCCGCTGACCCTCTCCTGCCCTCTTCCGGAGGACGCCGTGGTCTATGGCCTGGGAGAGGCGGTCCGGGGCATCAACAAGCGGGGCTGGATCTACGAGAGCAACAACACCGACCAGCCCCACCACACCGAGGACAAACGCTCCCTCTACGGCTCCCACAACTTCCTCATGGTCAGCCGCCCGGAGTCGGTCTTTGCCCTCTTTGTGGACGACCCGGGGATGGTGCGCTTCGACGTGGGGTATACTCAGTGGGACAGGCTGACGGTGACGGTGGACTCCGGCAGCGCGGACATTTACGTCTTTGGCGGGGACACGGAGACAGAGGTGGTCCGTGCCTTCCGGGGCATCATCGGCCGGAGTTATCTGCCCCCCAAGTGGGCCTTCGGCTTCGGCCAGAGCCGCTGGAGCTACGCCACCGAGGGGGAGGTCCGGGAGGTGGTGGAGAACTACCGGGAGCGAGGCTTCCCTCTGGACGCCGTCTACCTGGATATCGACTACATGGACCACTATAAGAACTTCACTGTGGACACCCGGGCCTTCCCCGACCTGAAGGGTCTTGCCGCCGGGTTGAAAGGGGAGGGAGTGCGCCTGGTCCCCATCATCGACGCCGGGGTGAAGATGGAGAAGGGCTACGATGTCTGCGACGAGGGCCTGGAAAAGGGATATTTCTGCACCGACATCACCGGACAGCCCTTCCGGGCCGCCGTCTGGCCGGGACTGGTGTACTTCCCCGACTTCCTGAATCCCAAGGCCCGGGACTGGTTCGGGGAGAAGTACCGCCTCCTGCTGGAGCAGGGCATCGAGGGCTTCTGGAACGACATGAACGAGCCCGCCATCTTCTACTCTCCCAGGCAGCTGAACGCCGCCATCGGCTCGCTGGCCCGGTTCCGGGACCAGGAGGAGCCGGACCTGACGGCGTTCAGCGACTTCTCCGATCTGGTCTCCGCCCTGAAAAACAGTCCGGAGGACTACCGGAGCTTCTACCACACCCTCCCGGACGGCAGCCGGGTACGCCATGACCGGGTACACAACCTCTACGGCTCCGCCATGACCCGCGCAGCCGGGGAGGGGTTGCAGCGACTCTCCCCGGACCGCCGGACGCTGCTCTTCTCCCGGGCCTCCTATATCGGAGCGCACCGGTACGGGGGCATCTGGCAGGGGGATAACCAGTCCTGGTGGAGCCATCTGGAGCTGAACATCAAGATGATGCCCAGCCTGAACATGGTGGGCTTTCTGTACACCGGGGCCGACCTGGGAGGCTTCGGCGGCGACGCTACTGAGGAGCTGCTGCTCCGGTGGACAGCGTTCGGGGTGTTCACCCCCCTGATGCGGAATCACTCCGCCATCGGCACCCGCCGCCAGGAGCTGTACCGCTGGCCCCGGTGGGAGATGCTGCGGGATCTGGTGTCCCTGCGCTATTTCCTGCTGCCCTACCTATACAGCGAGTATATGAAAGCGGCGCTGAACGACGGGATGCTGTTCCGGCCCCTGGCCTTTGATTACCGAAACGACCCTCAGGCAGTTCAGGCGGAGGACCAGCTCCTCCTGGGTGAGAGCGTCATGCTGGCCCCGGTATACCGGCAGAACGCAACAGGACGTTATGTCTACCTGCCGGAGGAGATGAAGCTGCTCCGCCTCCGCCGCCCGGGGGTGTGGACGGAGGAGATATTGCCTGCCGGACACCACTATATCTCTGTGGCCCTGGACGAGGTGCCCCTGTTCCTTCGTCCGGACCGACTGGTCCCTGTGGCGGTGGAGGCGGGACATTCGGTGGAGGATACGGACTTTTCCCGGCTATCCCTGCTGTCCTTCGTCCGGGAAGAGGCCCACTATCTGCTCTACGACGACGACGGATTCAGCCGGACCTACAGCAAGCAGACCAACTACACCGCCATTACCCTGACCCGGGACGGCACGCTGTCCGGCCTTGGAAACAAAACCGTCCTGTCACCCGGCGATGCCTTCGGAAAGGAGATCGTAAATGCTGCCAAAAGACCCCGTCATACTTCTAAGTTATGTCAACACAAAACTCCGGGACCAGTACCCCTCTCTGGACGCCCTCTGCGACGATTTGGAGGCCGACCGGGCGGAGCTGGAGCAGACCCTCCGGTCTATCAACTACGAGTATTCACCGGAACGGAATCAGTTCGTCTGAGCGGGCTCCATCTCCACCAGTTCCATGGTCATGATGGACACCTCGAAGGCCACCCGTTTCACCTGGCCCGCCTCGGTGAGCTTGGTGTAAGCACGGCTCTGGAGGCGGCCCTCCAGCCGGATGCCGTCCCCTACGGCCAGACGGGCGCTGCGTTGGGCCAGCACGCCCCAGGCGATGCAGGGGAGATAGTCCGCCCGGCCGTACTTCCGGTTGACCGCCAGCATCAGGTCGCAGATCTCCCGGCCCAGGGGGGTCTGGCGGTAGTTTGGCTGTTTACATAACACACCCGCCAGAGTCAGCCGGTTGTCGTCCGATTCCTCTCCGGCGTCCAGAAGGCTCCGCACCAGGACGGTAATGACCAGTCGGCTCCCTACGCCGCTGCGATTGTTGTAGGAGCGGACCTCTCCCTCAACGATCAGCCGGTCGCCCGTGTGGACGGGATGTCCCTCCAGCACGGTACGGGAGATGAGCAGATTCACCTGATCCGCCGCTCCACTCAGACGGTACACCCGAAAGGGAAAACGGAAAAAATCCTCTCCGTGGTTGGCATGGGAGTATTCCGGCTCCCCCATGGCCTGGCCCACCAGCCGGGCCCGGTTCTCATTCCAGTCTGTCAGCATGGTATTGCACCCCTTCTTTGGATTTCGGTGCATTGTATGCGGGCGTTCCCGGAGAAATGACCGGGCAAATCAAGAGCCAATTTAAAACCGTTTCAAAGCAGGGCTTTCCACATCGGATGGTGTGGAAAGCCTGAATCTTTACCTTCCCATCTCCTTCTGAGCCCTTGCGGCATCACCATCAGAAGGGAAGAAGAGAGTTCATCCTGTCAAGGCAATTCACTGACGGGATAGATACAGAAATAACATCGCATCGGAGGCCGCCTTCGGGGAAGCGAGCTTCCTGGTGCTGTCTCTGCTATATTGTCAGGGTGTTATGGATGCGGGAATCCCGGAGGGGCTTTATGGTCTTGCGGGCCTGATTCTGTCTTGCAATTACCGGACGATTCAGGTATACTTTTCACAGAGGACATCTATCCTTCGTAAGCGACGGTTTTGGAACACAGACAAGAGACTTGCCCTGGTTTCACATCGGTTTTAGCCACGGGAGGGCAGATGCCAAAATGATAAGATGGAATAGATCGTTTCTGTATTCGCTGGTAAAAGCAAAAAAGCAGAAATGACAAGAAATACCTATTGTCAGGCATTGGCGGAAACATTACATCGCAGAATAGATGACAATGCAAACCCCTGGAAAGGAGTGTTGTACCTTGAAGCTGCTCATTCGCAACGGCACGCTGGTCGATCCGGTCTGTGGGATCGGCGGGGTGATGGACATCCTCATTGAAGACGGCGTGATCGTCATGATCGGCAATAACGTAGAGGAGAGCGACGCCCTGGTGCTGGATGCCCGGGGCCTCTGCGTCTGCGCGGGACTCATTGATATGCACGTCCACCTCCGCGACCCGGGTCTGACCTATAAAGAGGACATTCTCACCGGTTCTGCGGCGGCGGCCCACGGCGGGTTTACCTCCATCGCCTGTATGCCCAACACGGTTCCCACCATCGACAGCCCGGAGACGATCCGATATGTAAAGGACCGGGCGGCGGAGAACTGCGGCGTCCACGTCTGGCCCATCGGGGCCCTCTCCAGGGGAGAGCGGGGGGAGGAGATCACCGACGCCCGGGCGCTGAAAAAGGCGGGGGCGGTGGCCATCTCGGACGGCGGGATGCCGGTGATGAACGCCAACCTGATGCGGGACGCCCTGCTGCGGGCTCACCGGAACAAGCTCACCGTTCTCTCCCACTGCGAGGACGACAACATGGTCCGGGGACGCAGCGTGAACGAGGGACGTGTCTCCCGGCAGCTGGGGCTCCCCGGCCGTCCCGCCATCGCGGAGGAGCTGATGGTCATGCGGGATGCCATGCTGGCCGAGGAGACCCGTACCGCCGTCCACATTTGCCACGTCTCCACCGCCAACAGCGTGAACATCATCCGGCAGTACAAGCGCCGGGGCGTCCGCATCACCTGCGAGACCTGCCCCCAGTATTTCATCTTCACCCACGAGGAGATTTTGCGCCAGGGGACGCTGGCCAAGGTGAATCCCCCTCTGCGCAACACAAAGGACCGGGCGGGCATCCTGGCCGGGCTGAAGGACGGCACCATCGACTGTATCGTCACCGATCACGCCCCCCACTCCACCGAGGAGAAGGCAAAGCCCCTGACCGAGGCCCCGGCGGGCATGGTGGGGCTGGAGACCTCCCTGGCCCTGGCCCTGACCTGGCTGTACCACACGGGGGAGATGTCCCTGGCGGACATCATCCAGAAAATGACCATCGACCCGGCCAAGATTTTGGGCATCCGCCGTGGCTCCCTGGCCCTGGGCGCGCCTGCGGACATCACCATTTTCGACCCGGACGAAAAGTGGACCATCGACCCGGATCAGTTTGTCTCCAAGGCGAGAAACACCCCCTTTGGCGGCATGGAGGTCCAGGGGAGAGTGCGATACACCATCGCAGACGGAAACATCATCTATCAGGCGTGAGACAGCCGCCTGAGACACGTTCAGAGAGGAGAAGATCACTATGTCCTTCGATACCCTCCAGAGCAAAATACGCAGCATGAAGAACCCCACGGTGGCGGGGCTGGACGCCCGGCTGGAATACGTCCCCGCCGCCATCGTCCAAAAGCAGATCGAGGCCTACGGAGAGACCCGGAAGGCCGCCGTGGAGGCCATTTTTGAGTTTAACTGCGGACTGATGGACGCCCTGAGCGACATCGTCCCCGCCGTCAAGCCCCAGTCCGCCTACTATGAGAACTGGGGCTGGGAGGGGATGGAGATGCTGGAGCGCACCATCCGCTACGCCAGGAGCAAGGGCTTCTTCGTCATCGCCGACGTGAAGCGGGGAGACATCGGCTCCACCGCCGCCGCCTACTCCGAGGCCTGGCTGGGCAAGAGCCAGGTGGGGGAGGAGCAGATCCCCGGCTTTGACGCCGACTGTGTGACCCTGAACGGCTATATGGGCAGCGACGCCATCAAGCCCTTCCTCAAGGACGCCGAGGCGGAGGACAAGTGCGTCTTTGCCCTGGTGCGTACCTCCAACCCCTCCGCCATTGAATTACAGGACATGGTGGCAGGCGACCGGGTGGTCTACAAGGTCATGGGCGAGCTGGTAGACCGCTGGGGCAAGACCACCTCGGTGGGGGAGTATGGTTATAACCGGGTAGGGGCGGTTATCGGCGCCACCTATCCCTCCGACCTGCGCCAGCTGCGCAAAATGCTGCCCCACACCTTCTTCCTGGTGCCCGGCTACGGGGCCCAGGGGGGCACGGCGGAGGACGTTCACTACGCC
>JAJQHP010000155.1 GCA_021199695.1 Clostridiales bacterium | reverse complement strand
AGCATATCCAGCCCGGAGGTGGGGAGGACGGATTTCAGGTAGGGCACCATCTCCTCCTTCAGCCGGGCCAGCTCGGTGTGGCTGACGCTGGTGACCTGGGAGACGGCCATGGTGGTGTCCTCCACGGTGAAGCGCTTGTAGTCGATGTGGAAAATCTCATCCGCAGTCTTGCCCCCCAGGGAGGAGCCTGCGTTGAACATGGCGGTGGCGTGCTCGGTGATGTCGATGCCCGCGATCCCCGCCAGCATCTGGGCGATCTGTCTGTCCACAAAGGTGCAGGTGGGAGAGCGGAACATGAGGGTGTCCGACAGGATGGCGGAGCAGAGCAGCCCGGCGATGGTGGGGGTGATCTCCACGTTGTTCTCCTGGTACATGAGGGCGATGATAGTGGCGGTGCAACCCAGGGGCTGGTTGCGGAAGTAGATGGGGCTGGAGGTCTCCACCGCGTCGATGCGGTGGTGGTCGATGATCTCGATGACCTCGGCGGAGCGGATGCCGTCCACCGCCTGGTCCTTCTCGTTGTGGTCCACCAGCACCACCTGCTGCTTTTCCATGTCCAGCAGGTTCCGCTGGGACAGCAGGCCCACATAGTTGCCGTCGGCGTCCAGGATGGGGAAGTAGCGGATGCGCTTTTTGGAGACGGCGGTCTTGACCTCGCTGACCAGGTCGTCGGTACGGAAGGTGACCATGCCCTTAGTGCGCATAATGTGGCGCACGGGGACCGCCTGGTTGATGAGCTTGGAGCAGGTGTAGGTGTCCAGAGGAGAGGCGATGACGGAGCAGCCGCCCTCCCGGGCCAGCTTCTGAATGGTCTTGGACACCTTGGCCCCCAGGCCCACCACGATGCAGCCCGCCTTCATCTCAATGGAGCAGAGCTGGGACTCGTAGCGGTTGCCCAGGATGACCATGTCGTGCTCGTGGATGTAATCCTCCATCACGTCCGGGTTGGCGGCGGCCACCACCACGTTGCCCTGGGTGAAGTGGCTCTCCGGGTCGCCCACCACCAGCTCGCCGGAGAGTGCGTCCACGATGTTGTGATAGCTGGTCTCCGCCTCTGCCAGGGCGTTGGCCCCCTGGTCCTGCATATAGAACCGGGCCACGTCCCCCAGGGTCAGGATGCCCCGGAGCTGGTTGTAGCTGTTGACCACCGGGAGGGTCTGGACGTTGTTATCCCGCATATATTCCCAGGCCCTTTTCAGGGACAGGTGGGCGCTGATGCCGTCCACATGGCGGTACTGCACGTCGGAGATGCGGGGCTCCAGGGACTCCACATATTTCGGCGGGTCCACGCCGAAGCGCTCCAGGACGTAGTGCGTCTCGCTGTTGACCTGCCCCGCCCGGCAGGGGATGTACTCGTTGCCAGTGATGGTCTGCTTGAGGTGCGCGTAGCAGATGGCGGAACAGATGGAATCGGTATCCGGGTTCTTGTGTCCGATGACGATGACAGGCTTCATGGTCGATACACGGCCCCTTTCCTGAATTCTCACCCGCTGGGGGTGAGGCGTTTCCTTTTCGTTAGGATAGCATAAAAAAGCGCGCTTTCAAGGAGGGAGGGGAAATTATGGGTGGATTACCGCAAACCCCTTGCCTCCCTCTTTGAGGGAGGTGGCACGGCGAAGCCGTGACGGAGGGAGAGCAGCAGGCACTGACGATAAGCATAAATCTTTCAGCGAATTCGTACCGACCCTCTGCGAATTCGCCGTAATATTGTACTTGTCGTGAGTGCGTACCGCACTCCCTCAGTCAGCTTCGCTGACAGCTCCGCCGTCAAGCGGCACTTCCGCTACGCTCCCTGCCTCTAAGAGGGAGCCAAGAAGGGTGCGAAAAAAACTTGGCTCCCTCTCTGAGGGAGCTGTCGCCGCCAGGCGACTGAGGGAGAGCAGCAGGCACTGACGATAAGCATAAATCTTTCGGCGAATCCGTGCCGTCCTTCTCGTCCCACCCCCAAACATCAAACAATTTGTCAGACTCCCCCACAAAAAGGCGTTCCCGTTGAGCAAAAGTGACAGGAAGGGGGAAACAGGGCGGGGATTCTTTAGTACAGTGACGAATTGAAAAATGAAGGGGCAATCGTTATAATATTCACGAGAATCGATGTGCGTCCGGGTCTTCCGGGCGAAAGGAGTAGAGTTACCATGTTTCGTGTCAAGACGATGAACAAGATCGCTCAGGCGGGTCTGGACGAGCTGTCGGCGGATTCCTTCCAGGTGGGCCCCGAGCTGGAGCATTATGAGGGCGTGCTGGTCCGTTCCGCCAGCCTCCATGACGTGGCCTTCCCTTCTGAGCTGCGGGCCATCGCCCGGGCGGGGGCCGGGGTGAACAATATCCCCATTGACAAGTGCACCGAACAGGGCATCGTGGTCTTTAACACCCCCGGGGCCAACGCCAACGCGGTGAAGGAGCTGGTGGTGGCCGCCCTGCTCTACTCCTCCCGGGACATCTTCGGCGGCAGCCAGTGGGTGAACAACCGGGTGCTGGACGGGGTGGACGTGACCACCGTGGTGGAAAAGGGCAAGTCTGCCTTCGCCGGTCCGGAGATCCAGGGCAAGACCCTGGGCATCATCGGCCTGGGGGCCATCGGGGCCAAGGTGGCCAACGCCGCCGTCGCCCTGGGGATGAAGGTCATCGGCTATGACCCCTTCCTCACCGTCCACGCCGCCCTGCTGCTGGACAGCCATGTGCAGCACACCACCCAGCTGGAGGACGTGTTCCGCGCCTCCGACTATATCACCCTCCATCTCCCCTACAACAAGGAGACGGCCAATACGGTGAACGCCGCCGCCATCGACCTGATGAAGGACGGAGTGCGCATCATCAACTTCGCCCGGGGCGGTCTGGTGGAGGACGACGCCATCATCCCCGCTCTGGAGTCCGGCAAGGTGGCCCGGTATGTCACCGACTTCCCCAACAACCGTCTGGCCCAGACCCGGAACGTGATCTGCACCCCCCATCTGGGGGCCTCCACCCCGGAGAGCGAGGAGAACTGCGCAGTCATGGCTGCCGACGAGATCAAGGATTATCTGGTCAACGGCAACATCACCAACTCGGTGAACCTCCCCGCCGTGTCCATGCCCCGGAGCGGGGTCTGCCGGGTGTGCATCATCCACCGCAACGTCCACTCCGTCCTGGCGGGCATCGCCGCCACCTTTGGCGAGCTGGGCATCAACGTGGAGAACATGACCAACAAGTCCCGTGGGGAGTACGCCTATACCATGGTGGACATCGACGCCCCGGTGGGGGACGACGTCCGGGCCCGGCTCAACGCCATGGAGCCGGTCATCCGGGTGCGGATTGTGTGAGCTGCCCCCTTCGCAACCGAATATCAGAAGGACCGACGCGGAATCAGGCCGCGCCGGTCCTCTTTTTACGATTCCCCGGCAGGGGGATAGGCCTCCGGCTGGTCGGTGCGCCCCAGGATATAGTCCGCAGAGACCCGGTAGAGGTCGCAGAGGGTCAGCAGATGGTGGATGGGCAGCTCGTTTGCCGCCCGCTCGTAACGGGCATACATACTCTGAGAGGTCCCCAGCCTCTTTGCCACATATTCCTGAGTATAATCGTGGTCCTCCCGCAGGTCGCGGATGCGCTTTACATAATTCATGCTATCACTCCTTTGTGATAGCATAAACTAGTGTAGATATTTACTATTCATTTTAGTTAACATCTTAACTTAGAATAGGAAATATATATCATTTTTGTCTTTTAAATGTAAGAAATACGTCTAAAACAGATATCCCATAGTAGATATATTTACTATTGACATTTGCTGAAATAAAACTTAAAATCAAGGCATCATCTGGCGAAGAGAAACAATGGGACGTTGGAGACTGAACCAGGTTCCTGACAAGGGGGGATGAAGGAAAAAATGAGGAAGTCCTATTGCCCTGCTTAGTTAATATCTGAACTACAAGGTGATATGCACCAGATGAAAATGCGACAGCGCGCATCCAGCGCAGCTATTCCGGCACCTGTCCCATTTCACGCTGCCAACCGTTTTACATTTACAAAGGAGAGAATTCATGAAAAAAAAGATCGTTGCCCTGTTCCTGTCATTTATACTCTTGATATCTCTGGTTGCCTGCGGCGGCAACACAGCCAAAACAGAAGATACCTCTGATAACGATACCGAGACAGCAGCAGATGTAGAGGAAGCCTCTGATGACACTGCGGAAGCAGAGGAGGAACCGGAGGACGAAGAAGCCACAGAGCAGGAATCTGCCGAGAATGCAGACGACACCGTCACGGAGGACGAGGATGCCGAGCAGTCCTCTGACACGGATGAGGATTCCGGTGGAGATGAATCAGAGGAAGTTGAGAACGCTGACGCATCCACTGACAGTGAAGCGGAAGCCGACGATACAGCCGACACCACCGAGGAGCTGGTCGATGGAATGCGGCCTGAAATCAAGGAGGCAATCGACGATTACGAGGCGTTCTTTGACGAATACTGCGAGTTTATGATTACCTACAGCAACTCTGACGACCCAACAAGCCTCCTCAGTGAGTATGCAGAGTTTATGACTACCTATGCCACCACCATGGCCAGCCTGGAGGCAATGGAGGATGAGGACTTAAACGATGCAGAGATGGCCTATTTCCTGGAGGCATATTCCCGTATTATGACAGAGCTGACTGAGACAACCGCTGAAATAGGCGGCTGATTTGCTCACCAGGTTCTCCCTGGGGAGTGCTGACAGCACATATTAAGCCCCCCGGCTCACCCGAGCCGGGGGGCTTTGCTTTGCCCTGCTATGCAGTTCTCAGTCGTCGATGAGGCTGACCCCGTCCATCTCCGCGGGCTTTTCCAGGCCCATCAGGTCCAGCATGGTG
Source organism: Clostridiales bacterium (assembly GCA_021199695.1). Lineage (GTDB taxonomy): Bacteria > Bacillota > Clostridia > Oscillospirales > Oscillospiraceae > Onthomonas. The sequence continues at coordinate 1,787 of JAJQHP010000155.1, read as the reverse complement.
GGGGCGATGTCGCACAGACGGCCGTCCTTCAGCTTCACGTCCGCGCCCACGATGCAGAAGGGCACCAGGTTGGTGGTGTGGGCGGTCATGGGGGAGACGCCGTCGGCCTGGAGCATCTGCTCGCAGTTGCCGTGGTCAGCGGTGATGAGGGAGACGCCGCCCATCTGCCGGGTGGCGGCCACCACCTGGCCCACGCAGCGGTCCACCGTCTCCACGGCGATCTTGGCGGCCTCCAGCACGCCGGTATGGCCCACCATGTCGCCGTTGGCGAAGTTAAGGATGATCACGTCATACTTGCCGCTCAAAATGCGCTCCACGCAGGCAGCGGCCACCTCGTTGGCGGACATATCCGGCTTCAGGTCGTAGGTCGCCACCTTGGGGGAGGCGATGAGGCACCGGTCCTCGCCGGGGAACACCGTCTCCACGCCGCCGTTGAAGAAGAAGGTGACGTGGGCGTACTTCTCCGTCTCCGCAATGCGCAGCTGGGTCAGACCCAGGTTGGAGATATACTCGCCGAAGATGTTGTGCAGTTTCTGCTTGGGGAAAGCCACCTCCACGTTGGGCATGGTGGCGTCATAGGAGGTGGTGCAGACGTAGTTCACGTGGAAGAAGCCGTTTCTCCGCTCGAAGCCGGTGAAGTCCGGGTCCACGAAGGTGCGGGTGATCTCCCGGGCACGGTCGGGGCGGAAGTTCATGAAGATGATGGAGTCGCCCTCCCGGATCTCGGCGTTGTCCGCGGTGATGACGGGGATGACAAACTCATCGGTGACGCCCGCGTCGTAGCTGGCCTGCATGGCCCCCACCGGGTCGTCGATGAACCGGGCCTCGCTCTCGCCGTAGACCATGGCCTTATAGGCCCGCTCCACCCGGTTCCAGTTGGTGTCCCGGTCCATGGCGTAGTAACGGCCGGAGATGGTGGCGATCTTGGCCCCGTACTCGTCGCAGGTCTCCTTCATCTGGGCCACGAAGCCCTTGCCGGAGGTGGGGGGCACGTCACGGCCGTCCATAAAGCAGTGGACGAAAATTTTCGGGCAGCCCAGGTCGTGGGCCATCTTGACGGCGGCCTGGATGTGGGTGATGTGGGAGTGAACGCCGCCGTCGGACATCAGGCCGTAGATGTGAACGGCGGTGTCGGCATCACGGGCGGCGGTCATGGCCTTCACATAGACAGGATTCTCGAAGAAGGTCCCCTCGTTGATAGCCTTGGTGATTTTGGGCAGGTCCTGGAACACCACGCGGCCTGCGCCGATGTTGGTGTGACCCACCTCGGAGTTGCCCATCTGTCCGTCGGGCAGGCCCACGTCCAGGCCGGAGGCGGACAGGCGGCTGTGGGGGTTCTCCGCGAAAATTTTGTCCAGGTTGGGTTTCTGGGCATGGTAGACGGCATTGCCCTCGGTGTGGTCGGTCAGGCCGAAGCCGTCCATGATGATCAGAGTAGTGGGAGTTTTCATTGATAGCCTCTTTTCCATTCAGTGGGCGCTGCGCAGCGCCCCGCCCCTCTAAAATACCCGCGTGTTTGGGCCGGGTCTTACCCCAGTTGGACAAACGCTGCCCGACGGAGGAACCGCCGGGCAGTACGTTACCGCACGGACAGAATTACTCCTGGTTGGCGGCGTTGATGATGGTGGTCAGCTTGGTGGGGACCAGGGAGGCGCCGCCGATCAGACCGCCGTCCACATCGGGCTGGGCCAGCAGCTCTTCGGCGTTCTGGTCGTTCATGGAGCCGCCGTAAAGGATGGTGACGGAGCGGGCCACCCGTGCGCCGTACAGCTTGCGGATGACGGTGC
>JAJQHP010000256.1 GCA_021199695.1 Clostridiales bacterium | reverse complement strand
ATATCATTATCATGATTTATTGGGCCTGTTTTACTTCGTCCAAGGAGGGACAATATGTCATACATTGAACTGAACCACGTCTCCAAGCGATACCAGATGGGTGAGGTGGAGATTTTGGCTGTGGCGGACATCTCCTTTACGGTGGAAAAGGGAGAGTTCGTGGTCATCGTCGGCCCCTCCGGGGCAGGCAAGACCACGGTGCTCAACCTGCTGGGGGGCATGGACAGCTGCTCCGGTGGGGAGATCATCGTGGACGGCCAGACCGTCAGCGGCAGCACCGCAAAGCAGCTCACCGAGTACCGCCGCCATGACATCGGCTTTGTCTTTCAGTTTTATAACCTGGTGCAGAACCTGACCGCCCTGGAGAACGTGGAGCTGGCCGCTCAGATCTGCCGGGACCCCCTCCCGGCGGAGGATGTGCTGCGCCGTGTGGGTCTGGAGGACCGGATGGGCAACTTCCCCGCCCAGCTCTCCGGCGGCGAGCAGCAGCGGGTGGCCATTGCCCGGGCGCTGGCAAAGAATCCCAAACTGCTCCTCTGTGACGAGCCCACCGGCGCCCTGGACTATGTCACCGGCAAGCAGATCTTACAGCTGCTTCAGGACACCTGCCGGAAGCATGGTATGACGGTGGTGGTCATCACCCATAACTCCGCCCTGACCCCCATGGCGGACCGGGTCATCCGTATCCGCAGCGGCAAGGTGGCCTCTATCGTCACCAACGACCATCCCACCCCGGTAGAGCAGATCGAGTGGTGAGCCTATGTCAAAGAAAGCGCTGAACACCGATCTCTTCCGGGAGATCAAAAATACCAAAAGCCGGTTTTTCTCCATCCTCATCCTGGTGGTCATCGCCGTCTGCTTCCTGTTCGGTTTGCGGATGGCCGCCCCGGATATGAAGGCCTCCATGGACACCTATCTGGACGCCCAGGAGCTGATGGATGCGCATATTATGTCAACTCTTGGCCTGACCCAGGAGGACGTGGACGCCGTGGCGGAGACGGAGGGGACGCTGCTGGCGGAGGGCGCCTATGCAGTGGACGCTCTGGCCACCGGCAGCGTGGAGACCATGACGGTCAAGGTGCTGAGTCTGAGCGAAAACGGTATCAACCAGCCCTATGTCACCGAGGGCCGTCTCCCCCAGGCGGCGGACGAGTGCCTGGTGGAGGAGAATGTCCTGTCCACCATGGGGCTGGAGATCGGGGACACCATCACCCTGGATACAGGTACGGGAACCTATGAGGACACCCTGAGCGTCACCACCTTTACCATCGTGGGGACGGGGACCAGTCCCCTTTATGTCTCCATGTCCCGGGGCACCTCCACCCTGGGCAACGGCAGCGTCTCCACCATCATCGTGCTGACGGCGGACGCCTTTGACATGGACTACTTTACCGACATCTATATTCTGACCGAGGGCGCGGCGGAGCTGAACACCTATGAGGACGAGTATGAGAATTTGGTGGAGGAGTACACCCAGCGGCTGGAGCTCATCCGGTCCGACCGGGAGCAGGCCCGCACCGACGAGGTGAAGGGCGAGGCCCAGGAGGAGATCGACGACGCCTGGGCAGAGTATTACGATGCCGAGGCGGAGGCTCAGCAGGAGCTGGATGACGCCGCCGCAGAGCTGGCCGACGCCGCCCAGGAGCTGGCGGACGGCTGGCAGGAGTATGAGGACGGGCTCTCCGATTTGGGGGATGCCAGGCAGGAGATCGCAGACGGAAAGGACGAGCTTGCGGACGCCTATACCACTCTGAACGAGGGGGAAGCGGACTATGCCGACGGACTGACAGAGTATCAGGAGGGCGAGTCCGCTTACGCCGACGGCCTGGCGGAATATCAGGAGGGCGAGTCCGCCTACGCCGACGGCCTGGAGCAGTACGAGTCCGGCAAGGCCACCTATGAGGAGAGCCTGGCGGAATATCAGGCAGGGGAGACGGCCTATGAGAGTGCCCTGGCGGAGTATGAGGCGGGGGAGGCGGCCTATGCCGACGGTCTTGCCCAGTATGAGGCGGGGGAGACGGCCTATGCCGAGGGCCTCGCCCAATACGAGGCGGGGGAGGCGGCCTATGCCGAGGGCCTCGCCCAGTATGAGGCGGGGGAGACGGCCTACGCCGATGGCCTTGCCCAGTATGAGGCGGGCCTTGCTGAGTACGAGGCGGGGCTGGAGCAGTACCAGGCGGGGGTGACGGCGTATGAGGCTGCCGCTGCCGCTCTGGAGCAGCAGCGGCAGAGCCTGATCGACAGCGGATACACTGACGAGGAGGCGGACGCTCTGCTGGCGGAGGCCCAGGCAGAGCTGGAGAGCACCTGGGCTGCCTTGGAGAGTACCAGAGAGACGCTGGAGGAGAGCAAGGCCACACTGGATGGGACAGCGGCTGCTTTAGAGGCCAGCCGCGCCCAGCTGGACGAGACAAAGGCCACGCTGGAGGCCAGCCGCGCCCAGCTGGACGAGACGAAGGAAACGCTGGAGGCCAGCCGCGCCCAGCTGGACGAGACAAAGGCCACGCTGGAGGCTACCCGCGCCCAGCTGGACGAGGGCAAGTCGGCTTTGGAGGCCAGCCGCACCCAGCTGGACGATGCTGCAAGTCAGCTCACGGACGGCAAGACGGAGCTGGACGAGAGCGCGGCCGTTCTGGAAAGCAGCCGCGCCCAGCTGGACAGCGCAAAGGCCACGCTCTCCGGCAGCCGTTCAGAGCTTGACACCGCAAAGAGTCAGCTTGCCGACGCCCGGCAGGAGCTGGATGACGGTTGGACCGAGTACTATGACGGCCTGGATGAGATCGCAGATGCAGAGCAGGAGGTGGCGGACGGCGAGAGCGAGCTTGCCGACGCCTATACCGAGCTGACCGACGGCGAGAGCGAGTACGCCGACGGATTACAGGAATATGAGGACGCCAAAGCGGAGGCAGAGGCGGAGCTTGCCGACGCCCAACAGGAGATCGAGGACGCCCAGGCCGAGGTGGACGACATCGACACAGCGGAGTGGTACATCCTGGACCGGACGGACAACACCGGCTTTGCCAGCTATGAGCAGGACGCCGAGCGGATGGGCAATCTGGCCACCCTGTTCCCCACCATGTTCTTCCTGGTAGCGGCCCTGGTGTGCCTGACCACCATGACCCGGATGGTGGACGAGCAGCGGGTGCAGATCGGCGGGCTGAAGGCCATGGGCTACTCTAACGGGGACATCGCCCGGAAGTATGTGGGCTACGGACTCATCGCCTCCCTGACGGGGAGCGTCATCGGGCTGATATTGGGGGGCATTGGCATCCCGTGGGTCATCGTCAGCTGCTGGAAGATCATGTACGACTATCCCGGGGTGGTGCTCACCTTCTCCTGGCCCACCGCCCTGGGCTGTGCAGGAGCGGCGGTGGGGTGCTGCACCCTGGCGGTGCTGGCCTCCGCCCTGACCGCCCTCCGGGCGACCCCCGCCTCCCTGATGCGGCCCAAGGCGCCCCAGGCGGGAAAACGGGTCTGGCTGGAGCATATCCCCTTTATCTGGAAACGACTGAGCTTCAGCTACAAGGTGACGGTGCGCAATCTGTTCCGGTACAAAAAGCGGCTGTGCATGACGGTCATCGGAATCGCCGGCTGCACCGGCCTGATCATCACCGGCTTTGGCCTGAGAGACTCCATTATGGACATCTTGAGCCTCCAGTATGACAATGTCAGCCCCTATTCCGCCATCCTCTACCTGGGGAGCGACCTGACGGAGGACGAGGAGCAGGAGCTGGCGGACGCCCTGGCGGGAGAGGAGGAGCTGGACGGCTACACCTACGTCTATCTGAACACGGTGACGCTGGAGAGCGACACCTATTCCCTCTCCGGCAACATCCTGGCGGTGGAGGACCCGGCAGATCTGGACGGCTTCTGGGACTTCCATGACCGGTTCACTCAGGAACCGGTGGAGATGCAGTCTGACGGTGCGCTGGTTTCGGAAAAGACGGCCACGCTGCTGGGGCTGGAGGTGGGCGACGCCATCACCATCGTCAACGGAGACGACCGGGGGACGGTGACTGTCACCGGCATTGTGGAAAACTACGTCCAGCACTATGTCTACCTGACCAAGGACGCCTATGAGGCCGCCTTCGGCGAGCGGCTGGAGGACGCGGAGGTGCTGCTCACCTACGGCGACGAGGCCGACTGGGAGGGGATGGGCAGCCGCCTGCTGGAGCTGGACAGCGTGGCCGGTATCTACTATATGTCCGATGCCCGGGAGACGGTGGCAAATCAGCTCAATGGCGTCTATCCGGCGGTCATTATTATCATCTGCGGCGCCGCAGTCCTGGCCTTTGTGGTGCTGTACAACCTGTCCAGCATCAACATCACCGAGCGGCAGCGGGAGCTGGCCACCCTCCGGGTGCTGGGCTTCCGGGATAAGGAGATGCGGGACTATGTCTTCCGGGAGAACATCATCCTGACCTTCATTGGTATTGCCTTTGGCCTGGTGCTGGGCAAGGCGTTCCACAGCTACCTGATCACGACGGTGGAGGTGGAGATGGTCATGTTCGGCCGGACGGCCCAGCCTATGAGCTATGTCCTATCCATCGCCATGACCCTGCTGTTCGCCCTGCTGGTGAACTGGGTGGCAGGACGGAGACTGACCAAAATCGATATGGTGGAATCCCTCAAGACGGTGGAATAAGCGCCGTATCAGACGAAAAAGAGAAAGAGAAAAAGAAAAAACAGGAGGCGGTCAGGTTGCAAAAAACACTTGACAAACAGAAGCGGGAGAAGCTGGTCCGCAGGACCCTGTGGGTCGTATTGCTCCTCTCACCGTTGATTGCGGTGCTGATCATGGGGGCGGTTACGGGGACCAGCGTGTTCCAACTGGATGGATACAACACTACATGGAATGATGAGATCGGCTACCTCCGGGCAGTGAGGACCATGAGGACACAGGGACTGCCCACCGGCGTACAGAGCTATAACGAGGTGGCGTCCGACATCCCGGCCTACGGGGCGTACATCGTTTTGACCTATCTGCCCTATGCGGCCGTGTCCTTTCTCACGGGACTGACCTCCCACAATTTCATGTATTACTGCAATGTGCTCATGATCGTCCTGGCCAACGCCGTGTTCCTCCGCCTGGTGAAGCCGGACGGAAAAAAGACGGTCTGGCTGATCGCGCTGTCAACCCTGTCTCTGGTCTATGAGCGATACGTCTGGTCCGGGATGAGCGAGGCGTCCTACTGCGCCTTTCTCATCGTGGTCCTGGCCTGTTTCCTCTGGCTGCTGGACGGGAGGGGGCATGCCCGCTGGAAGGAGAATGTTGTCCTGGGGGGGCGTGACCCTGGTGATCCTCTTCCTGGGGATGCTCCGGGCGTTTCACTATGCCTGGGTCCTGATCCCCGGCTACTACATCATTGTCAGCGACCGGAGCCGCCGGGTCAAGATCGCCGCTCTCCTGGGCGGAATGGCTGCGGTCATTCTCTGCTTCGCCGGATCTCAATATCTGTCAGCCCATTGGGCGGCGGTATTCTACTCGGACACCGGCAAAATTACGGAAACATTGATGGGGTATCTGGAGCTGGTGGCGTCCGGTTTGGGGGGAATCAAACAGTTCCTCTCCCAAGTGATTCAAATTAACATCAGTGCGATCGGCTCGGTGATCGAATATCTGCAGGGCGGAAAAATGAGCGGAGTTGTCCTTGTCGTATTCTTTGTCCAGGAGCTGGTCCTTTTGGTGGAGACGGTCCGGGGTATCGTGACCGGAGACAGACGGACGGCGTGGCTGATGGGGCTGACCCTTGTCATCGGCGGCATGATCTACGAAGCGGATATCATCCTCTACACCATTGACCAGTGCCTGAGAATGCTGCTGTCCTTTGTCATTTTTTCCGGGTATCTGATCTGTATGAAGGCCCACCCTGTCTCCAAAGGCGTCCGGCAGGGGGTGGAGATTGCCCTGGTAGTCGCAGCTCTGTGTATGAACACGTCCTCCTTTGCCCTTCCACAGGCGGACAATGGGGTGGATACCGAAGAGCTTACCGCCAGCCTGGCATCGGCGTTGGAGCCGGATGAGGATGACCTCTGGGGAAACACCATCGCAAAACCGGTGGAGTCCAGCCATCTGCAGACAACGATCTGTCTCCCCACCTATATGAGCACCAGCACCTGTACCAAGAGCTACCTGAGCGCGGCCATCGCCAACGATACGGTCAAGAGCAAATATATCATGCTGCCGGATGGAAATTCCCTCAATGCGACCTGTGAGGAAAAATATGAGATCGTCTGGCAGGGAGACGGGCACACCATCTATCAGGTGTGGAAGACGGAAAACGAGGAATGACGCAGCGCCAGAATCAACCAGAACCGGCTGCCTGTGATAACGGATAGAAAGGACAGAAGGACGATGAGACAATATGAATTTTGGTTCGGGGCGGGCAGTCTGTTTCTGTGTGGTCCGGAGGTGCTGGAGACGGTAGCCGACCGCTCCGCCGGGTAGATGCGGGATTGGGCCAGAATGATGGACATCGAGTTTGTCCACATCACGAAGGACACCATCCCCGGAGAAGCCGGAGGAGTTGTTCGTCGAGGATTTGGTCTGGAAGCTGAAATAAGCAAACAGGAGCGTTGCAGAGATTATGATTCTGCAACGCTCCTGTTGTCTTTG
>JAJQHP010000073.1 GCA_021199695.1 Clostridiales bacterium | reverse complement strand
GTACGACCTGGACTTCTATGGGGAAAAGCCCATCTGTGAGCCGGTTCGAGTACAGGGCCGTGTGGTCAACCGGGCGGGAATGCTCCTGCTGGAGGCTACCGCCAGCAGCAACCTGCATCTGCGCTGTGACAGCTGCGGGACGCCCTTTGAACGGGTCAAGACCGTAGAGGTAGAGCGAATGCTTGCCACCGAGCTTGAGGACGAGGAGGATGACGACATCATCCTTCTGGACGGCTCCATCTTAGATGCCGGAGAGGTCATGACCACCGAGTTCATTCTGGAGATGGACACCAAGAATCTGTGTCGGGAGGACTGCAAGGGACTGTGTCCCGGCTGTGGCGTCAACCTGAATGTGGACGTGTGCAGATGCAAGCCCGAACCAGACCCCCGTCTCGCCGCTCTGGCTGCCCTGCTGGAGTGAGCGGGAGTTCCAAATGCGTCAATTTCCGAAAGGTAATGAGGAGGTGTCATAGATGGCAGTCCCTAAGAGTAAAGTCTCCAAGGCAAGACGTGACAAGCGCCGCGCCAACTGGAAGCTGGAGGTTCCTGGCCTGATCAAGTGCGAGTGTGGTGCTTACCGCCTGCCGCACCGCGTCTGCCCCGCCTGCGGCAAGTACAACGGCCGCAGCTATGCCAAGGACGAAGCCGAGGCCAAGTAAAAAGGGCCAATGGTCGAGAAAAGGGAGAGCCTGCCATAGACAGGCTCTTTACTTTTGGCCTTTTGACGGCTATAATAAATCTGATTATGGTGTCATACAGACTCAGAGAGGATGTGAATACCGATGAAACCCATTGTCGCTATCGTCGGCCGGCCCAACGTGGGAAAGTCCATGCTGTTCAACCGCCTGGCCGGGAAGCGGCTGTCCATTGTGGAGGATACCCCCGGCGTCACCCGTGACCGGCTCTATGCCGAAAGCGAGTGGCTGGGGCGGAGCTTTACCATCATCGACACCGGCGGCATCGAGCCGAATACCGACAGCGAGATACTGAAATTCATGCGTGCGCAGGCGGAGATCGCCATCGCCCACGCCAACGTCATCGTCCTGGTCTGCGACCTGATGACCGGCGTCACCGCCGCAGATCTGGATGTGGCCAGTATGCTCCAGCGCTCCGGCAAGCCGGTGGTGCTGGCAGTGAACAAGGCGGACAAGCCGGGGCATACCGACCCGGATGTGTACGAGTTCTACAACCTGGGCCTGGGCGACCCCATCCCCATCTCCGCCATTCACGGCCTGGGGGTGGACGAGCTGCTGGACGCCTGCGCCGCCCACTTCCCGGACTCGGACGAGACCGAGGAGGAGGACGACCTGATCCGGGTGGCGGTGATCGGCAAGCCCAACGTAGGCAAGTCCTCCCTGGTCAACCGGATTTTGGGGGAGGAGCGGGTCATCGTCAGCGACATGGCCGGGACCACCCGGGACGCTGTAGACTCCTACTTTGAAAATGAGTACGGCCGTTACTGCTTTATCGACACCGCCGGGATGCGGAAAAAAGCGAAGGTGAACGACCGGGTGGAGCAGTTCTCCGTCCTCCGGGCCACCATGGCCATCGACCGGGCGGACGTCTGTCTCATCCTCATCGACGCCCAGGAGGGTGTCACGGAGCAGGACACCAAGGTGGCGGGCCTGGCCCACGAGGCGGGGAAGGCCTCCATCATTGTGGTCAACAAGTGGGACGCCGTGGAGAAGGACGACAAAACCATGGACCGGATGCGCAGCCAGGTCAAGGCAGGCTTCGCCTTTATGCCCTATGCGCCGGTGGTGTTTCTATCCGCCCTGACTGGGCAGCGGGTGAACAAGCTGTTTGAGCGCATCAACGCCGTCCGGGAGATGTCCATGCTCCGCATCCGCACCGGCACTCTGAACAGCGTCCTGGCGGACGCCACCAACCGGGTGCAGCCCCCCACCGACAAGGGCCGGCGGCTGAAGCTTTATTATATGACCCAGGTGGGCATCCAGCCGCCCCATTTCGTCGTCTTCTGCAACGACGCCAGGCTGTTTCATTTTTCCTACCAACGCTATCTGGAGAACCAGATCCGCGCCACCTTTGGCCTGGAGGGGACGCCCATCCGGCTGACCATCCGGCAAAAGGGAGACAAGGAGGAGTCGTAAGATGACTGGACTGACGGCGACGACGGTACTCGCCATCCTGGGCGTGGCGGCGGTATCCTATCTGCTGGGCTGCTGTAACAGCGCCATTATCATTTCCAAATATGTCTTGAAGGATGACGTCCGGGAGCACGGCAGCGGTAACGCCGGACTGACTAACTTCTACCGGGTCTACGGCGTGAAAAATGTGGTTTGGGTCATCCTGCTGGACGTGCTCAAGGCGGTGCTCTCCTGCCTCATCGGCGGAGGGGTGCTGGGCTATCTCTGCGGCTGGGAGGTCCTGGGCAAGTATATCGCCGGGATTTTCTGTCTGCTGGGACATATGTTCCCCTGTATGTTCGAATTTAAGGGGGGCAAGGGCATCCTCTCCGGTGGAGTGGTGGCCATTATGATCGACTGGCGCATCGCTCTGGCGGTGTGGGGTGTGTTCCTTGTTCTGGTGGTGATCTCCCGGATGGTGTCTCTTGGCTCTGTCGGGGCCGCCATCACGTTCCCCGTCTCCACCTGGTTCGTGTACCAGGACTGGCTGCTGCTGGTGCTGGCGGCAGGGATCGGTCTCCTGGTCTGCTGGCGGCATCTGGGCAATGTCCAGCGGATGATCCGGGGCGAGGAGAGCAAGCTGGAATTTCACAAAGACGGTGAGAAGGAGGACAAGCAATGAAGGTCACAGTTTTGGGCAGCGGAGCCTGGGGCACCGCGCTGGCTCTGGTGCTGCTGGAGAACGGCAACGACGTCACCCTCTGGTCCTACTTCCAGAAGGAATCCGACCAGCTCCGGCAGAGCCGGGAGAACCCCATGCTAAAGGGAGTGCCCATTCCGGAGGAGATGAAGCTCACCGCAGACATCTCATGTGCCGCCGACAGCGATGTGGTGCTGCTGGCCACCCCCTCCTTTGCCGTTCGCTCCACTGCACGGCAGTTGGCCCCGCTGGTGAAGCCGGGCACCATCCTGGTCAGCGTGGGCAAGGGCATCGAGAAGGATACCTCGTTGCGTCTGAGCCAGATCATCGCCCAGGAGGTGGGGGACAAATGCCCCATCGTGGTTCTCTGCGGTCCCACCCACGCCGAGGAGGTGGGCCGGAGGATTCCCAGCGCCATCGTCGCCGCCAGTGAGAGCCGCGACGCTGCCCACACGGTCCAGGAGCTGTTTATGAACGAGCGGTTCCGGGTCTATGCCTCCTGCGATGTGGTGGGGGCGGAGATCGGCGCAGCGCTCAAAAACGTCATCGCCATCTGCGCCGGGGCCATCGATGGCATGGGCTTCGGGGTCAACACCAAGGCCATGCTCATGACCCGGGGTCTGACCGAGATCGCCCGGCTGGGGGTTGCCCTGGGGGCCAGACAGTCCACCTTTGCCGGACTTACCGGAGTGGGCGATCTGATCGTCACCTGCACCTCCATGAATTCCCGGAACTACCGGGCGGGACTGCTGCTGGGACAGGGCAAGACCATCCGGCAGGCTATGGACGAGATGGGCGGCGCCGTGGTGGAGGGCTACTATGCAGCCGCCTCTGCCCATGAGCTGGCCCAGAAGGCTGGGGTAGAAATGCCCATCACTGAGGCCGCCTATGAGGTCATGTATGAGGGTCGGGAGATTCAGGATGTGTTTCGTAACCTGATGACCCGGCAGAAAAAGGACGAGACCGAGGAAACCTGGATTTGACCTATTTGTATTCAGGCGGGACCCCGATGCAGAATCTATCTGCACCGGGGTCCTGTTCTGTCGAAATTGCCCCTGTCCCTCCCGCCGGGAACATGATATAATAGCAGGATGAAATGAGCACTGCGCCGGTGACACCGGAGAACACGCTGAGAACAGGAGACACTATGGCACTCAAGGAACCCATCCCGCTGCTGCGGCTATTTGAACACTGGCAGCCCACCGGCTATCTGGGGGAGCTGGCCCGGGACTGCACCGTCCGGGACTTCCGGCTCCACCAGAAGGAGCGCACTGCCGAGCTGGAGGTCACATTCGCCTCCGCTGACCCGGCTCCTGCCAGCCTCCGGGCCATGGGGACGGTGCTCTCCGGCTGCTACGGGATGAACGGCGTCACCCTGATATCAGAGCCAAAGGAGCCTGATTTTGAAGAGGAATACCAGACGCTGCCCTCCACAGAGTCCACCGAGGAAGAGCGCCCCCCTCTGCCGGAGGAGGCGCCCCCGGAGCGGGAGGAGAATACCCCTGAGCCGGAGGAGGAGGCTCTTCTGCCAGACGGGGATGTGTTCCGGCAGACCGCAGCTCTCCGGGAGGCAGCCCTTCGGGAGGCGGCGGCCCATCAGCCTGCGGCCAATCCTGCCGGAAAGCAGCGGAGGGAACCGCTCCAGGCCCCTGTGGGCAACATGATTTTCGGCAAGGGCATCCACCGCAAGCCCATGCCCATGTCCCAGGTGACGCTGGATATGGGCATGGTGGCCGTTTGCGGTAAGGTGTTTTTTGTGGAGCACCGGGAGCTGCCCAAGCGGAAGGCCTGGGTGGTGAACTTCTACATCACCGACTATACCAACTCTCTGGTGGTGGCCCGGTTCCTGGAAAATCGTCAGGCCAAGCCCATTTTGGATCAGATCAAGGTGGGGATGTATGTCATCGTAGAGGGCAAGCTGGGCATCAACAGCTATTCCGGCGAGATGGAGCTGAGCCCCTATGCCATCGCCCCTGCCAAGGCGCCCAAGGGGCGGACGGATAACGCCAGGGAGAAGCGGGTGGAGCTGCATCTGCACACCCGGTTCTCCACCATGGACGGTCTGACCGAGATCAAGGACGCCGTAAAGCGGGCCATCTCCTGGGGCCATCCCGCCATCGCTGTCACCGACCACGGCGTAGCCCAAGCCTTTCCCGACGCCTGGCACACGGCGGGGGACAAGATCAAGATCCTATACGGCGTGGAGGCCTACTATATCAACGATGTGGACGACCGGGTGGTGGTCCACGGAGACAGCTCCGCCAGCCTGGACGATGAGATCGTCTGCTTCGACATCGAGACCACCGGCCTGAGCCAGGAACGGGACAGGATCACTGAGATCGGCGCCGTAGTGCTGCGCAACGGACAGGTGGAGGAGCGGTACAACACCTTTGTCAACCCGGGTCGGCCCATCCCCCGGGAGGTGGTGGAGCTGACCAGCATCACCGACGATATGGTGAAGGACGCCCCCAGTCAGAGCGAGGCCCTCAACGACTTCCTGGACTGGGTGGGGGACCGGCCCCTGGCGGCCCACAACGCCGACTTCGACATGGGATTTCTGTCGATCGGCTGCCAGCGGATGGGGAGACCCTTCCCCAACACCTCCATCGACACCCTTATCCTGGCCCAGAATCTGCTCCCCGACCTGGGCAAGTATAAGCTGGACATTGTGGCCAACCGGCTGAACCTGCCGGAATTTCACCATCACCGGGCCTCGGACGATGGGGCCATGGTGGGCTATATGCTGGTCCCCTTCAAGCAGATGCTGGCCGACCTGGGCGTTACCCGTATCGACCAGATCAACCCCGCCATGCAGTCCCTGCGGAAAAAGGGCAAGCGCCGCCAGAAGGCCCAGCACCTGATCGTCCTGGCGAAAAACCAAAGCGGCCTGCGCAATCTGTACAAGCTGATCTCCCTGTCCCATCTGGAGCACTTCAAGCGGTACCCCATCATGCCCAAGAGCCTCATCAACGAGAACCGGGAGGGGCTGATCGTTGGCTCCGCCTGCGAGGCGGGCGAGCTGTTCCAGGCGATTGTAGACCGCAAGAGCTACGACGAGCTGAAACGGATCGCCTCCTGGTACGACTTTCTGGAGATACAGCCCATCTGCAACAACAAATTTCTCATCGGAGCGGGGAAGGCCAAGAACGAGGAGGAGCTGCGGGAGTTCAACCGCACCGTTCTCCGCCTGGCCAAGGACCTGAACAAGCCCTGCTGCGCCACCGGCGACGTTCACTTTCTCGACCCGGAGGACGAGGCCTACCGCCATGTGCTCCAGGCCGCCCAGGGCTTTGACGATGCGGACAAGAGCCTGCCCATCTACTTCAAGACCACCGACGAGATGCTGGAGGAGTTTGCCTACCTGGGGGAGGAGGACTGCTATAAGGTGGTCGTCGAGGACCCCAACCGCATTGCCAGGTGGTGCGACAACATCCCGCCTTTGCCCCGGGGCCTGTTCGCCCCCAAGCTGGAGAACTCCGCCCAGGAGCTGGAATATCTGGTCTACAACCGTGCCCACGAGCTTTACGGAGAGGAGCTGCCCCAAATCGTCCAGGACCGGATCGACTTGGAGCTGCCCGGCATTATCCAGCGGAAGTACGACGTGATCTATATGTCCGCCCAGAAGCTGGTGGCGGATTCTCTTGCCCACGGCTATCTGGTGGGCTCCCGTGGTTCGGTGGGCTCCTCTCTGGTGGCCTTCCTCTCCGGCATCACCGAGGTCAACGGCCTGCCGCCCCACTACCGCTGCCCCAAGTGCAGGCACTCTGACTTCGACGTGGACACCGTGAAATACGGCTGCGGGGCGGACCTGCCCGACCGGGACTGCCCGGTGTGCGGCAC
>JAJQHP010000123.1 GCA_021199695.1 Clostridiales bacterium | reverse complement strand
CTCCACGTGATACGCCTCCCCGGCGGCCTGGGCCACCTGGCGGAGGAGGTCGTGCTTCTGATAGGGGCTGATGAACAGGCTGGAGGTGAAGCTGTCAAAGCCGTTTTCCGCGGCGTACTCCGCCGCCCGGTACAGCCGCATCTCGTAGCACTTGACGCACCGGTTCTCGATGTCCTCCGCCACCGCCCGGACAAAGGGTCGGAGGGCGTATTCGTTGACCACCACCAGAGGCAGGTCGATGGTCTTTGCATACGCCTCCAGGGTGTTCCGCCTGGCCCGGTATTCCGTGACCGGGTGGATGTTGGGGTTATACCAGAAGCCGGTGACCTCCCGCCCCTCCTCCCGGAGGGTGTCGATGCACATATTGGCGCAGGGGGCGCAGCAGCAGTGGAGCAGAGTCTTCATAAAAGGGCCGTCCTTTTTGCTCGTTGTTCGGGTTCGACAGAACAGTTCAATATGGCGATAGTATAACATATTCTTCCCGGATTGAGAAGGGGAGAGGCGCCAATTTGACAGACTGAAAACGCCCCCGGAGAAGGCTCCGGAGGCGTTTGACAGGCCGTTATCGACTGGGTGCGTCTCAGCGCTCGCCGCGCATTCTGGCGAAGCACTCGCTGCAATAGACAGGGCGATCGCTCTTGGGCTCGAAGGGAACCCGGGCTTCCTTGCCGCAGCTGGCGCAGATGGCGGTGAAGAACTGACGGGGAGCGCGGGTGGCGTTCTTCCGGGCGTCACGGCAGCTCTTGCAGCGCTGAGGCTCGTTCTGGAAGCCCCGCTCAGCATAGAACTCCTGCTCGCCGGCGGTGAAGACGAACTCCTTGCCGCAATCCTTGCAGACCAAAACCTTATCTTCGTACATAATTGAGATCCTCTCTTCTCAAAAATTGCCCGGTTGGGCGTTATGATATAGATACAGCTGATTACGGCCGAATCTAACGGGGTGATTGCAGCTTTCTTCTGATTCGCTGCACGGCGTTGTCCACCGACTTGACGCTGCGGTCCAGGCGCTGGGCAATCTCCTGATAGGACAGGCCCTGTAAATACAGGGTCAACACCTGCTCCTCCAGGGGGGTGAGCTGCTGCTGATACTGCCTCAAACGTTCCTGAAAGGCATCCCGGTCCACCGCCAGCGTCTCCGGGTCGTCCTGATAGGACATCCAGACCGGGCCGTCCGGCTCCAGAGGCACCGCCTCGTTCAAAGGCGCGTGGGTGGTGCTGGAGGCGTCCCGGATGGCGGTATACAGCCGGGTGCGGATACACCGCTCTGCGTAAGTACGGAAGGAGGCGTTCCGGCTCTCGTCGTATCTCCGAATGGCCAATGTCAGGCCCAGCATACCCTCCTGGATCAGATCCTCCTGATCGCCCCCCATGAGAAACAGGGGACGGCAGCAGCACCGGACCAGGCGGCTGTATCGCCGGACCAGCGATTCCCCGGCGGCGCTGTCCCCCTGCATACACAGACGGCACAACTCCTCGTCGGTGGAAGCGGTTTCAGCCGCAATCAAAACATTACGCATCAAGAACTATCTCCCTGTATATTAAAGCGAAAGCCGCCGGATGTCAAGGTTCTTTTCAGGTTTTTTTCCGTTTTCCGTTAAAATCCTGTCAAAAGCCCATCGATTCAAACGTTTTTCGGAGGAGCGGCGGCAAAAAAGGAAAACTACAGGCTTAGCTGCTGGCCGGGGTAGGAGATGTGGAGATGGTCATAGGCGGCCTGGGTGACGCACCGGCCCCGGGGCGTGCGGGTGAGGAAGCCGTTTTGCAGCAGATACGGCTCGTACATATCCTCCAGCGTGACCGCGTCCTCGTTGATGGTGGCGGCCAGGGTCTCCAGCCCCACCGGGCCGCCGCCGTACTGCTCGATGATGGCCCGGAGCATCCGGCGGTCGATCTGGTCCATGCCCAGCTCGTCCACCTCCAGGGCGGTGAGGGCGGCGTCCGCCACCTCCCGGGTGATGACGCCTCCCGCCCGGACCTGGGCGAAGTCACGGACCCGGCGGAGCATCCGGTTGGCGATACGGGGGGTGCCCCGGGAGCGTTTGGCGATCTCCATGGCCCCGGACTCCTCGATGGGGACGTTCAGCAGCCCGGCGGACCGCCGGACGATGAGACATAGCTCCTCCGGGGTGTACAGCTCCAGCCGGAGATTGACGCCGAACCGGTCCCGGAGAGGGGCGGACAGGGAGCCCGCCCGGGTGGTGGCCCCGATGAGGGTGAACTTGGGCAGGTCGAGCCGGATGGAGTTGGCGGAGGGACCCTTGCCGATGATGATGTCGATGGCATAGTCCTCCATGGCGGGGTAGAGGATTTCCTCCACCGCCCGGTTCATCCGGTGGATCTCGTCCACAAAGAGGATGTCGTTCTCCCCCAGATTGGTGAGCAGGGCGGCCAGGTCCCCCGGCTTTTCAATGGCGGGGCCGGAGGTGATGCGGATCTGGACGCCCATCTCGTTGGCGATGATACCCGCCAGGGTGGTCTTGCCCAGACCCGGGGGGCCGTGGAGCAGGACGTGGTCCAGGGGCTCCTCCCGGAGCTTGGCGGCCTGGATAAAGATGTCCAGGTTGCCCTTGGCCTTCTGCTGGCCGATATATTCCGACAGGCGCTGGGGCCGGAGGCTCAGCTCCGCCTCGTCCCCGGGGGACAGGGTGGAGGTCACCAGCGGCTCCGGGCGGTATTCGGTATCTGCGTAGTCGATGCTCATGCCCACACCCTCACTTCATCATTTTTTTCAGCGCTTCCTTGATGATCTGTTCCAGGGTCAGCTGCTCCAGGTCGATGCCCTTGAGAGCCTGGCTGATCTCGCTCTGGCTGTAGCCCAGCACCGCCAGGGCGGCGGCGGACTCGCCCCGCTTGTCCTCTCCCAGGGCCAGACCGTTCTGGGGCGGCGTGTACTGCTCCAGGGCCTCTCCCTGCTCCTTGGCCAGCTTGTCCTTCAATTCCAGGACGATCCGCTGGGCGATGCGCTTGCCCACCCCCGGGGCGGCCACCAGGGGCTTGGTGTCCCCGGTGATGATGGAGAGGGCCAGGGAGGACGGGTTGGAGGCGGAGAGAATGGACAGGGCCGCCTTGGGCCCCACCCCGGAGACAGACAGGAGCAGCCGGAACAGGTTCAGCTCCTCCCGGCTGGCGAAGCCGTACAGGGTCATGTCGTCCTCCTTCACCGACAGGTGGGTGTAGAGGGTGGCCCGCTTCCCCTGGGTCAGGGCGGAGAGGGTATAGGCGGAGGTGTTGCAGGCAAAGCCAACCCCGCCGCAGTCGATGACGGCCAGCTTCGGCTCCACATGGGCCACCGTGCCGGAGAGATAGTAGAACATGGAGGTCTCCTTATCTGTCTGAATGGAAAAATGCGAAAGGGTTGGGGTGGAGGTGTATCGACTCTATGCGAATTCGCCCGGGTGCATTCTTGTCGCGGGTGCGTGCCGCTCTCCCTCCGTCACGGCTGACGCCGTGCCACCTCCCTCAAAGAGGGAGGCAAGAGGTCTATACAAATCCCTTGGCTCCCTCTCTGAGGGAGCTGTCAGCGAAGCTGACTGAGGGAGAGCAGCAGGCACTGCCGAAACGCTTAAATCTTACGGCGAATTCGTACCAATCCCCAACGAATTCGCCCGGGTGCATTCTTGTCGTGGGTGCGTGCCGCTCTCCCTCCGTCACGGCTGACGCCGTGCCACCTCTACCGCTTTGCGGCACTTCGCCTCAAAGAGGGAGGCAAGGGACTGCCGTATCCCCTCTTGGCTCCCTCTCTGAGGCAGGGAGCGAAGCGGAAGTGCCGCTTGACGGCGGAGCTGGCTGCCCGAAGGGCAGACTGAGGGAGAGCAGCAGGGGCTCTCATTAAACAGGAAGGTTCCGGCGAATCCGCAAAAAAAGCGCGGACAGACAAACACCCCACCAAAAGTCACTTTTACGAAAAGACATTTTCCTTATCTACTGGACAAATGCCGGGGGACGCTGGTATAATAGAGGCATCAACCGGAGACCTGCCGGGACCGGTAGCGCAGCCGACCCAGGGCCGGGACGGGGTCTCACATTTTTGGAGGTGCATTCCAATGTCCTATAAAGACACGTATGAAAAATGGCTGAACAGCCCCGCGCTGTCCCCCGAGGAAAGGGCGGAGCTGGAGTCCATCCGGAACGATGAGAAGGAAATTGAGAGCCGCTTCTTTGGCCCTCTGGAGTTTGGCACCGCCGGTCTGCGGGGCACCATGTGCGTGGGCCTGCATCAGATGAACCGGCACATCGTCGCCCACGCCACCCAGGCCTTTGCCGAGGTGGTCAAGGCGGAGGGAGCCGAGGCCTGCGAGAAGGGCGTCATCGTCATCCACGACTGCCGCAATCACTCCACCGAGTTTGCCCGCACTGCCGCCGCCATCCTGGCCGCCAACGGTATCAAGGTCAAGCTGTTTGACGAGCTGCGCCCCACCCCCGAGGTGTCCTTCGCCGTCCGGTACTACGGGGCCCAGGCGGGCATCAACATCACCGCCTCCCACAATCCCAAGGAGTACAACGGCTATAAGGTCTACTGGGCGGACGGGGCCCAGCTGCCCCCGGTTCACGCCGACGTGGTGGCCGCCAAGATGAAGGAGCTGGACGTGTTCGACGACGTCAAGACCATGGATCTGGAGGAGGCCAAGGCCCAGGGCCTGGTGACTCTGCTGGGCGAGGAGACCGACGAGGCCTTCCTGGAGCAGGTCATGGGCCAGGTCATCGACCGGGCCTCCGTGGAGCAGGTGGCGGACACCTTTGGCATCGTCTACACCCCCTTCCACGGCACCGGCTACAAGCTCATCCCCGAGGCCCTGAAGCGGCTGGGCATGAAGAAGGTCTACTGCGTGCCCGAGCAGATGGTCATTGACGGCGACTTCCCCACTGTGGCCTCCCCCAACCCGGAGAACCCGGAGGGCTTCTATCTGGCCGTCGACCTGGCCAAGGCGCACGGCTGCGACCTGATCGTGGGCTCCGACCCGGACGCTGACCGGGTGGGCGTCATGGTCAAGACCTCCGCTGGGGACTATGTGGTCCTCTCCGGCAACCAGACCGGCATCCTGCTGGAGGACTACGCCATCCAGGCCCGGAAGCGGGCGGGCATCCTCCCGGAGAACGCCTATGTGAACACCACCATCGTATCCTCCGCCATGGCCACCAAGGTGGCCGAGGCCAACGGCGTCAAGTGCGCCCGCACCTTCACCGGCTTTAAGTTCCTGGGTGAGAAGAAGGACAAGCTGGAGAAGTCCGGCGAAGGCAAGGTCATCTACTCCTATGAGGAGTCCTGCGGCTATATGTTTGGCGACTACGTCCGGGACAAGGACGCCGTCACCGCCATCGCCATCGTGGTGGAAATGGCCGCCTACTACGCCACCCAGGGCAAGACCCTGTATGACGCCCTGATGGACTGCTACGCCAAGTACGGCTTCTACGGCGAAAAGACCCTGAACCTGGTCATGCCCGGCCTGGACGGCATGGCGAAGATGGCCGGTATCATGCAGCGGCTTCACGCTGAGCCTCTCACCGAGGTGGCCGGCACTCCCGTGGTGGTGGCCAAGGACTATCAGACCGGCACCGCCACCGATCTCGCCACCGGCAAGGTGGAGGAGATGGAGCTGAAGGACTCCAACGTGGTGGCCTACGACCTGGCCGACGGCACTACCTTTATCATTCGCCCCTCCGGCACCGAGCCGAAGATCAAGGTCTACATCCTGGCCAACGGCGAGACCCAGGAGGCGTGCGACGCCAAGGTGGCAAAGTACAACGCCTTCGCCCCCTCCATCAAGGAGCTGTAAGACAAATCCATCCGTACAGATTCAGCCCCCGCCGGGTCGCCCGGCGGGGGCTTTTGCGCCTATTGTCCTCGTTTGGGCCGCAGGAGCCTTCTCCGCAGCCGATTTGTCCACAGCTCCGCCCGGAGACAGCGCCAGGCAAGGTTGAGGGTCCGCAGAAGGCGGTAAAGTTCCCGCCGCAGGGTCCGCACATCCACCGCCATGGCCTGGTAGCTCCCCACCCGATGCAGCTTCACCGGCACGGCGACGGGGAGCCGACCCGCACGGCGTCCAGCCGGGTCTCTAGGAACCGGAGGGCGGGCGGTAAATCCCTGAAAAGATATTTGAAAATGTTTCACCTGATTCCGTTGCTTTCCGGGCGGGAATCTGTCATAATAGCGAAGGAAAGAGAAATCGCCGCCCCGGACGGGAGGACACAGGAGGAGATCATATGCTGACCAAAGAACAGGCAACGAAGCTGATGAAGGCCGCCAACAGGGCCGGGTGGGAGATGAAGCCCGTCTCCGAGGTGAAGGAGAAGGCGCTGAGCGGCGCGCTGCGGAGTTATGCCTCCGGCGTGCGGCGGGAGGACGTGTTCGCCGTCTTTGACACCACCGTCTTTGGGGGCGGCAAGACCGGCTTCCTGCTGACAGCGGAGGCGCTCTATCACGACGGCTTCCCGTTTCTGCTAAAGGGAAAAGGGACCACGACCCGGCTCCCTCTGGCAGGGCTCAGGGGCATAAGGGCGCTGCCGAATGACCAGCTGAATTTTAACGTCTCCTATCAGGACGGGAGCAAAATCACGATCTATGTCTCCACCGTACACCAGGACGGCCTGCGGGCCCTGGTGAAAGCTGTTGCCAGCCTGGAGGAGCAGACCGCCCCCCGGAC
>JAJQHP010000226.1 GCA_021199695.1 Clostridiales bacterium | reverse complement strand
CCCTCTCTGAGGGAGGTGGCACGGCGAAGCCGTGACGGAGGGAGAGCGGCACGCAATCACAACAAGCGCAAATTCCCCGGCGAATTCGTTAAGGGCTGGTGCGGATTTCCTGCCTCCCTTTCCCCGCAAAACCTGTTTGCCAATCCCCTCTCCCTGTGCTACAATAGGGAAAAATCTCAAATGGGAGGCGGGGCGTATGACTCTTCTGACCCGGGATCTGGTGGCCGGGTGGCTGCCGGAGCGGCCGGAGGACGGCCACAAGGGCACCTTTGGGAAGGTACTCATTGCCGGGGGGTGCGTGGGCTACACCGGAGCGCCGGTGCTGGCAGCCCGGAGCGCCGTCCGGGGCGGTACTGGGCTGGTGTTCCTGGGGGTGCCCCGCTCCGTCTGGCCGGTAGCGGCGGTGAAATGCGACGAGGCCATGCCCTTCCCTCTTCCGGAGGATGAAAACGGGAGGCTGACTGGGGCCGCCCTGGAGCCGCTGCTGGAACGGCTCTCCGGCTGTGCCGTCGGGCTGATCGGCCCCGGGCTGGGCCAGTCGGAGGAGCTGGATCGGTTGGTCACCGGGCTGCTCACCCGGGCAAGCTGCCCTTTGGTGGTAGACGCCGATGGTCTAAACGCCCTGGCCCGGCATATGAATATTCTGAGCCGGGTGAGCGTCCCCCTCATTCTCACACCTCACGACGGGGAGTTCCGCCGTCTCTCCGGCCACTGGCCGGGGACAGACCGGGTGCAGGAGGCCGCTGATTTCGCCCGGGCCCACCAGTGCGTCCTGGTGCTCAAAGGCCACCGGACGGTGATCGCCGGGCCGGATGGACAGCTGTTCCAAAACACCACCGGCAACCAGGGCATGGCAAAAGGCGGCAGCGGCGACGTGCTGGCCGGGCTGATCCTCTCCCTGCTGGGCCAGGGGATGGAGCCGGTACGGGCGGCGGCGGCAGCCGTCTGGGTCCATGGCCGGGCAGGAGACCGGGTGGCGGAGGCCAAAGGCTTTCGGGGCATGACCCCCTCCGACCTGGTGGAGACGCTGCCCGAGGTCTGGCGGGAGGATTTTCATTGTTAAGGAGGAAGTTCAATGCGCCATAGCAAGGGCGCACTGATGATACTCCCCATCGTCCTGCTGCTGAGCGGCTGCGGACTGCTGGGACAGAGCACTGAGGCAAAGACGGAGGAGCTGCGGGCGATCTATCAGGCCATGACCGGCTTTCAGGCCTCGGCGGAGATCACCGCCGACTACGGCGACCGGGCCTATCAGTACACCGTGACCCTCTCCGGCAACGCCAGTAATGGGACCATGACGGTCACAGCACCGGAGTCCATCGCGGGGACGGGAACCGCCTGGTCCGGCGGGTCCGCCAGTCTGGAGTATGAGGGCATCTCCCTGGAGACGGGGGCCCTCTCCCCGGACGGCCTCTCCCCGGCGGACGCCATGCCGGTGATCCTGTCTGCCTGTCAGTCCGGCTCCGTTATCGAGAGCGGCTCCCCCGCCTGGGGAGAGGACGGAGAGAGCCTTTACCTCCTGCTCCAAAACCCCAAGACCGCCGATGAGGAGAGCCGGGTGGCGATTTGGGCTGACCCGGAGACTTATGCCCTCCGGCAGGCGGATATCCTGTGGGGAGAGGATCGGGTCGTCTCGGTGACTTTTACTGAGTTTACGATAGAGGAGGGCTGACCTCCTGACGTTTGCACTACAGACAAAAGAAGGAAGCGATACCCATGACAGAACAGACGAGCCGCACCTGGGCGGTCATTCACCTGGACCGGCTGGCCCGGAATTATGAGACGCTGCGTAAGCTGGCCCCCCACAGCAAATTTGCGGGACTGGTCAAGGCCAACGCCTACGGCCACGGGGCTGTCCCCGTGGCAAAGAAGCTGGAGCAGCTGGGGGCAGACTATCTGCTGGTGGCCTGCCTGGACGAGGCGGAGGAGCTGCGGGAGGCGGGCGTTCAGGCGCCCATCCTCATTCTGGGCTACACCCCCGTCTCCGCCACGGAGGCCCTGCTCCGGCAGCGCATCGTCCAGACGGTCTACGACCCGGAGCAGGCCAGGGCCTTCTCTGACGCGGCATTGTCTCTCGGCGGACGGCTCCGGTGTCACCTGAAGGCAGATACGGGAATGTCCCGGCTGGGTATTCTCTGTGACGAGAGCCATTTGAAGCAGGGGGCGGAGTCCCTGGCGGAGATGGCCCGGCTCCCCGGTCTGGAGCCGGAGGGCATCTTTATGCACTTCTCCGACGCAGACACCTGCCCGGAATACTCCGAACTGCAGATCAGACGGTTCCGTTCGCTGCTGGAGCGACTGGAGACGATGGGCATCACCTTCCCCATCCGCCACTGCTGCGCCGGGGCCGCCACGCTGAACTATCCTCAGGCCCACCTGGACATGATCCGTCCGGGCATCCTGCTCTACGGTCACTCCCCTGACCACTCCTGCGACGGAAAAATCCCTCTGGAGCCGGTGATGGAGGTCAAGAGCCATGTGGTGTCGGTAAAGCGGCTCCCCAGGGGCACCTGCGTCAGCTACGGCCGGACCTACACTCTGGAGCGGGACAGCCTGGTGGCGGCGGTGCCGGTGGGCTACGCCGACGGCCTGTTTCGTCTGCTCTCCAACCGGCAGGAGATGCTGGTGCGGGGACAGCGGGTGCCCCAGATCGGCCGGGTGTGTATGGATATGTGTATGCTGGACGTCACCGATCTCCCCCAGGTCCAGGTGGGAGATGAGGTCACAGTGTTCGGCGACGGCCTTCCCCTGGAGGAGAAGGCAGACGCTCTGGGCACCATCTCCTACGAACTGCTGTGCGCCGTGTCCCCCCGGGTGAAGCGGGTGTATGTGGAATAACAGCCTGACGGCATAGAAACAGCCCTGACCGGGTGAACCGGTCGGGGCTGTTGAGACTGTCAAAAAAATGCTTGAGACTTCCGCAATAGAGCAGCGGGGGGTGCGGAGGAGGGGGCAAAAAGCCCCCTTCGCGTGCAGTAAGAAACGATTTTTAGAACTTTTTCAAAGTTCAAAAATCGTACTCAGCGTGGCAAAAAAGATTTTTGCCACGCTGAAACAGCCCTGACCGGGCAAACCGGTCGGGGCTGTTTTGGGTCAGGCCTGTTTTGATGTATCAGAGCGCCGGGAGGATGTGCGCTTCTTCCCCGCATGGGCAAGACGGGGGATATCCCCCACTCCGTCCAGGACGATGGAGGGGCGATAGGCATAGGTCTTGATCGTCTCCGGTGTGGAGCAACCGGAGAGCACCAGGACGGTGGACATACCGCTCTCCAGGCCGGAGATCACGTCGGTATCCATCCGGTCGCCCACCATGACGGCGTCCTCCGAGTGACAGTGGAGCAGACGCAGGCCGGTGCGCATCATCAGGGGGTTGGGCTTACCGCAGAAGTAGGCCCGATTGCCCGTAGCCATCTCGATGGGAGCGATCAGCGCCCCACAGGCGGGGGCGATGCCGTTTTCAATGGGGCCGGACACGTCCGAGTTGGCCCCGATGAGCTTTGCCCCAGCCATGACCAGGTTGGTGGCCTTGGTCAGGGAGTCCAGAGAGTAGGTTCTCCCCTCCCCCACCACCACGTAGTCCGGGTTCACGTCGTTCATGGTAATACCTGCATCGTACAGGGCGTTGAGCAGACCTGCCTCTCCGATGACGTAGGCGGAGCAGCCGGGGGCCTGCTCCTTTAAAAAGGCGGCGGCGGCCAGGGCGCTGGTGTAGAAATGCTCCTCCGGCACCTCCAGGCCCATCCGGGCCAGCTTCTGGTGCAGCTCCCGGGGGGTATATCCGCTGTTGTTGGTCAGGAAGAGATATTCCTTTTTCTCCTCCTGGAGCCACTGGATGAACTCCGCCACCCCGGGCAGCACCTGGTTGCCGTGATAGATGACGCCGTCCATATCGCATATAAAACCGGTCTTGCGGTTGAAATCAAGGATATTTGTGTTTTCCTGCATATAAGAAATAACTCCTGTTCGATTCAAAATCAGGACGCCTCTGGGGCTGTCCGTGGGGTACTGTAGCACACGGGCAGCCGTTTGTCTACCCTGAAAATGTAAAATCTTTGGTGCATTTTAACCAAAAATGGGACTGTATCCCCGGATATGCAGCCCCAAGAAGCCTCCCTCTCCAGTTCAAAGGCCGTCATTCCCTCCGACGAGCAGGCGAGCACCCGATGACCAATATCGTCCTCGCAGACATTCAAAGCCGGCTGGAAGACCCCCGCGCCGACCGGCAGACTGGAAATGGCGTGGCATACGTTTGCCACGCCATTTCAGCGTGTCAAAAATCCTTTTTGCCACGCTGAGTACGATTTTTGAACTTTGAAAAAGTTCTAAAAATCGTTTCTTATTGCACGCGAAGGGGGCTTTTTGCCCCCTCCTCCGCACCCCCGCTGCTCTATTGCGGAAGTCTCAAGCTTTTTTTGACAGTCTCAAATGGCGTGGCATACGTTTGCCACGCCATTTTCCTGTGTCCTGACGGAGCCAGGGCCTACTTTCCCTGGAAAAACAGATCGTCGCTGACCCCATCGGAGATCATCTGGAGACAGGAGCGCAGGCGGCGAAGAAAAATTTCCGGCGGGGCAGGCTCCCGATCCAGCAGCCAGCGCTCCATGGTGGCAATCAGTGCATCGGAACAGAAATTGATCTGAAATTCCAGCAACCCAGGGTCATCGTCGCTGGCGTGGTCGGAGACCACCGGCTGAAGGATGGCAGACAGGAAGGGGAACATCAGCTCCCGGAAGTGATCCCGGAAGGAATTCTGCCCTTTGATTTGGAGTGCCTTGCGATAGAATCGACGATTTTCATAAAAATAATCAGCCAGGTCGTGAAAGACCTCCCAGTTGTGATGGTAATCCCGCTGGCTGGCCGCCGCGATAAATTCGGTGTCAAAGATCCAGTTCACCAGATCGTATTTGTCCTGAAAGTGGTAATAGAAGCTCTTCCGGTTGAGCTGGCAGCGCTCGCAGATTTCACCCACGCTGATTTTGGCGAAGGGTTCCTCCTCCATGAGCTGCTTCAGGGCGGCGGCCAGCGCCCGCTTAGTGATGTTGGAATCTGACACGCTGCACACTCCCTTCCCCTTGTAGCACTTATTTTACAGAAAAGTATATCAGAAACCGCCGCTTTTGCAAGGGGGGAGGGCCATAATTGGGCAAAATTTCACATTTTGTCAGATAGAAGCGTTTCCGGGCAGAGCACTTTGAATTTTCTTGCGCCCAGGGAACAGGAGAAGTATAATGAGGGAGAAAAATTTGTCTGACAGGAGGCCCCGCCATGTCTCATCCGCTGAAAAACACCGAACAGACCGTCACCTTTACCGGCTACACCAGCCAGGGAGAGGGGGTCGGGCGTCTGGAGGACGGGCTGGCCGTATTCGTCCGGGGCGCTCTGGCAGGAGAGACAGCCAGGATCTCTCTGATGAAGGTGACAAAGCACTGCGCCTGGGGCCGTCTGATGGAGGTGCTGGCCCCCTCCCCTGCCCGCATTGAGCCGGATTGTCCCTATTATCCCCGGTGCGGCGGCTGTCAGCTCCGGCACATGACCTATGAGGAGGAGCTGCGGCTGAAAACAGAACAGGTGAACGACGCCCTCCGGCGTATCGGCGGTCTGGAACTGGCCGTCTCCTGTATCCATGGCGCCGCCCAGCGGGACGGATATCGGAACAAGGTGCAGTTTCCGGTAAGCAGCGGCGAGGACGGCAGGGTCAGGGTGGGCTTTTATCGCCAGCGGAGCCACGATGTAATCGATGTGGAGCGCTGTCTTCTTCAGCCAGAGCTGTCCAACCGGGCGGGTGGGTGTATTCGGGCCTGGATGGAGAAATATGCGGTTCCCGCCTACGACGAAGGGACCCACACCGGGCTGGTGCGGCATATCTTTTGCCGCACCAACCGGGCCGGTGAACTGCTGATTTGTCTGGTCGTCAACGGCGCCGAGCTGCCTCACACCGCCGAGCTGCTCCAATGTCTGCGGGATGTGTTTCCCTCCCTGGCAGGGGTGGTGCTCAACTGCAACACCCGGCGCACCAACGTGATTCTTGGGCCGGAGTACCGGGTGCTGTGGGGGAGGGACTATCTGGACGATACCCTCTGCGGGCTGACCTTCCGGCTGTCCGTGCCCTCCTTCTTCCAGGTGAACCGGGCGCAGGCGGAGGTGCTCTACGGCCGGGCGCTGGAGTTTGCCGGGCTGACCGGGCGGGAGACGGTGCTGGATCTCTACTGTGGCACGGGGACCATCAGCCTGGTCATGGCTACCAGGGCGGGACGGGTGCTGGGAGCGGAAATCGTCCCCCAGGCCATCGAGGACGCAAAGGAAAACGCCCGCAGGAACGGGCTGGATAATGCGGAGTTTTTCTGTGCCGACGCCGGAGAGGCGGCCAGGCTTCTGGCAGAGCGGGGGCTGCGCCCGGACGTCATCTCGGTAGATCCGCCGAGAAAGGGTCTGTCCGCCCAGGTCATCGACGCCATCTGCCGTATGTCGCCCCAGCGGGTGGTCTACGTCTCCTGCGACCCGGCAACACTGGCACGGGATTTGAAGCTGTTGGAGGCAGGAGGATACCGGGCGATAAGGGCTGAGGCGGTGGATATGTTTCCGAGGACGGGGCATGTGGAGACGATTGTTCAACTGTCCCAACAAAAGCCGGACGATGTGATCCGGGTGGGACTTGACCT
>JAJQHP010000218.1 GCA_021199695.1 Clostridiales bacterium | reverse complement strand
GTCTCAGCCTCGGCTCTGTGGGCAGTATGGGGCGCGCCGTCTCCCAAAAGACCACCAGCACCGGACCGGAGCCGGAGGGGTCGGTGAGCAGGTTTCCCGTATCCCCCAGAACAGTCAGCCAGATATGCCGCTCACCCCATTCCAGCCGCACCGGCAGCAGACGTTTTCCCCGCTCCGGAGCCAGCCGTCGGAGAGCGGTACAGCACAGCCAGTAGCACAACGCCCCCGCCAGCAGCAGGGCCTTCCAGTCCGGGCCGCTGACCGGGACACCGTTGGGATAGGTCAGCCCGGCAGGCCAGAGGAAGGCCACCAAAAGGAGCACCCCCGCCAGAGCGCAGGACAGGGCCAGCAGCAGGAGAAACAGCCGCAGCCAGCCCCGCCGCCGCCCAAAGGCCGCCCCGGTCATCACAGCTCCCCACAGCACCCGGCAGACCGGCCAGGCCAGCCACTCCAGCCCGGGGAGGAACACCAGCACCGCATAGGCTCCCCCCAGCGCCCCGGCCGCCAGCAGTCGCAGCCGTCGGAAGGGAGCCGCCGCCAGCCCGGCCACAGAGCGCAGGAGAAGATAGTCCAGCGCCCCGTTGAGCAGAAAGACGGTGTCCACATAGATAACGGTCATGGCATCCCCTCCGGCGGTCGGACAAGGCGGGTTGTCCCGCTGAGAGAGAGTATAAACCTCTCCGGCGGAAAAACCGGTCTAAGCCGGGATGGGGGAACGGGACGGTTTGGGCGGAGAGAGAACGCAAAACGCCCCGCCCTCCCATCTTACGGGAGAACGGGGCGTGATTTGCTCCGGTTCAGTTGAATTTATAAATTTTCTGGGCGATACGGTACAGCCCTACGCTGATCTTCCGTCCCTGGTAGCCGGGGATGTTGGAGAACATGGACAGGGAGCGGTAGCGCATCTTGCGGTAGAGCTTGATGTCCTTTTCCTTCAGATAGGCCCACAGCTCCTGCTTTTTCTGGAAGTTTTCCTCCGTGCCGGAGATGAGCAGGAACATAGAGGAGATGGTCATCATCATGGAGAGATAGCGGCACATATACTGATAGAGCTTGTGGTTGGTCTGGCGCAGACTCATCACATCGCAGCAGTCCAGCATGATCTTGGTGATCTTCACCTGCTGGTCCACCCGGCGCACCATGACCGACTCGTTGACGCTCTGGTCCTGGCGGCCGATGAAGTAGCGGTAGAAGTCCAGGTTCATGTAGTACATCGTCTTGACCCAGGGCAGAGGCTGATAGACGAAGATGTTGTCTACATAGAAGGTGTGCTTGGGCAGCTCCATCCCGCAGTCCCGGAGCATCTGCGTCCGGTAGAATACCGAGTGCATCAGCAGGTACTCCGACGGGCTCCACCGGCCCACGTCCTGCCATCCAAAGACGGTATTCTCGGGGAACACATGGGTATAACGGATGACATGGCGGGTATTGTCCAGGACGTGCTCGTAGACATAGTTGCAGATCAGCAGATCGACCTGGGTGCCGTCATTGACCCAGGTGCGGAGAGTGTCCATCACCTGTTTCATGGCATCGGTATCCGCCCAGTCGTCCGAGTCCACCACCTTATAGTAAACGCCGGCGGCGTGGCGGACGCCTTGGTTCACGCCCTCCCCGTGGCCGCCGTTGGGCTGGTGGATGACCCGGACAATGTCTGGGTATTGCTGGGCATAGCGGTCAGCGATGGCCGGGGTGTCGTCGGTAGAGCCGTCGTCGATGAGAATAATCTCCGCCTCGTCGCCGGCGGTGAGCAGCGTTTCAATACAGTGGTCCATGTACTCCGCTGAGTTATAGCAGGGCACAGCAAAGGTGATCAGCTTCAAGGGGAGTCCGCTCCTTTTCTTTTGTCTTTGGTCAAATGCCGTTCCCTCCGGTTTTCCGAGGTTCACAGCCTGTTCAGTATAGCACAGATCTCGCCTTCTGTTAAGTGAAAACAGAGTAAAATTTCCGAAAACTACCCCGCAGAAGGGAGCAGCACCGGCTGGAGCTGCTCCCCCTCCAGGGCCTTCCGGGCGGCATCCGGGATCAGCTCCATCCGGGAGACCAGGGAGTTGGGCTTCTTCACCGGATCGTCCTGTCGGAAGGGAACGCAGTAATACCCCTTCCGGCTGAGCAGGTCGCCCAGGTTCCGCAGGGAGACGGACAGCCCGTCGTTGGTGGAGGGGGCCAGCAGTACCGGTCCGCCGTTGCGCAGATGCGCCTTGGCCGCCATGGTAATGGCGGTGTCGGTGATGCCCGAAGCCAGCTTGCCCAGGGTATTCCCGGTGCATGGGGCGATGATGAGCAGATCCAGCAGGTGCTTCGGGCCGATGGGCTCCACCTGGACGATGGTGTCCAGCACCGGATGGCCGCAGAGGGCCTCCAGCTGCGCCCGGAGGGCCTGATTTGACCCAAAGCGGGTGTCCTGATGTCCGCTGTTCTCCGAGAGTATGGGTATCACGGAGCCACACCGAGGGGCCAGGCGCTCCAGGGCGGCCATCGTCTGTGCATGGGTGCAGTAGGAGCCGCACATGGCGAATCCCACCCTTGCCTCTTCCAGTCTCATACTTCCAGCTCCTGCAAAATGTGATAGATCGTGTCCCGGATGATCTTCCCCGAGGTAGCGGGGGCGGTCTTTCCCGGCAGGGACAGGGCCCATATGACCTTGACACCCAGCTGGGCCGCCGCCTTCCGGTCCACCCCGCCCGGTTTGGAGGCCAGGTCGATCACCAGACAATCCTCCTTCAAATCCAACAGCTGGGGAACGTCCAGCACCCGGGCGGGGACGGTATTGATGACCAGGTCATAGCTCCCCAGCCAGCCGGTGAGCTGGCCGGTGTGCTCCGGGGTGTAGCCGTAGGCCTCGATCCAGGCCAGGTCTCCGTATTTCCGGGCGGAGACGGTGACTCTCGCCCCCAGTCCCCGGAGCCGGTGGGCCAGTATCTTCCCGATGCGGCCAAAGCCGATGACCAGCACCCGGAGACCGTACAGGGTCGTGGGCAGCTCCTCCATGGCGATCTGAATGGCCCCCTCCGCCGTCGGGACGGCGTTGGCCACCGCCAGCTCCTCCCGCTCAAAGTAATCCCGGAGGATCAGCTGCCGCCGCTCCGCCTGGACCCGCATCTGAGGCGTCACCCGCCCGGCACAGACCAGTTGCCCCGGGCTCAGCTCCCCCAGCAGCTCCTCCACAGGGATGCGCAGGTCGGAGAGGGCCGCGTTCAGGATGCCCCGCT
This sequence comes from Clostridiales bacterium, assembly GCA_021199695.1. Classification (GTDB taxonomy): domain Bacteria; phylum Bacillota; class Clostridia; order Oscillospirales; family Oscillospiraceae; genus Onthomonas. The sequence goes on along the minus strand of JAJQHP010000218.1, from coordinate 3,474 downwards.
CCGCCGTCACCGGCAGGGGGAGAATGACGCAGTCCGCCTGCTCGATGCCCTTGACGGTATCCGAGCCGGGCAGCAGGCCCGGTTCCGGCCGATGCTCCATGGCATAGGTCTGGACGGCGTGGCCGTCCTCCTGGAGCATCTGCGCCAGCTTCACCTGGCGCAAATCGCCCCCTACGACCCAGAATTGCATTGTACGACGCATTTTGTTCTTCCACCATCCTTTCTCATGCTGGGATGGCCCATTCTATGCGTCCCGTCCCTCCGGGTGTGCGATCTCTTCAGCCTCAGTTCAGAAAAATCTTCTGTCTTTGGCATACTCCCTCCTCCTTTTTCTTTTTGCGTCCGTCCGCATTATTTTTCTTGCATCTTCCCGCTTCATCGTATATAATGTTCTTTATTAAACAGCCCCTTGGGCTGTTTCCTGCGGTAAAGGCCGCAGCATCCAAGGAGGTATGTTTTATCGGGAGCCGTCCGCTTCCGGTGAAATACACAGGAGGGCAAGATCACCATGAGTCTATTTAAGAAAAAGCAATCAAAAGCCGCAGTCCAGGACGATCTGGGCACCATGTCCATCCGCCGCCGCCAGGAGGCCGAGGAGGCAGCCGCCCGGAAGAAAAAGGGCCGTCTCTATCTCGTCATCGGAATCGTCGTGGCGGTGCTGGTCGCCGCCCTGCTGATTTGGGATTCCGGTATGTTCCAGCGGTACGCCCCCGCCTACACCGTGGGCAGCGAGAGCTTCAGCGTCACCGACATCGACTATTACTTCTACAACGAGTACAGCAGCATCTACACCTACGCCTCCTATTATGGTCTGGACACGGACACCGGTCTGAAAGATCAGGAGGTCAGCGACGGCATGACCTGGTACGACTACATTCTCTCCGATGTGGAGGCCACCCTGGACGAGGTGGGCGTGCTGCTGGCCGACGCCAAGGCGAACAACTATACCATCTCCGACGAGGCTCAGGAGAACATCGACGCCGTCCTGGACGACATCAAGACCAGCGCCGCCGAGTACGGCGTGGACCAGGGCACCTACCTGACCTATTGCTATGGCAAGTATATGACGGTCTCCACCTTCAAGCGGGCAGTCACCGAGTATTACACCGCCTATGACTACGCCTCTTATCTCCAGGAGAACTACGAGGTCACCGAGGACGACATGGACGAGTACTATCAGGAGAACGCCGCCTCCTTCGACGACTTCGAGTACGAGGGCTATTATATCTCCCTGGGCCTGACCACCGAGTATGACGACGACGGCAACGCCCTGGACTTCGACGCGGACGAGCTGGCCGCCGCCCAGGAGACCCTGGAGGCCAATGCCGATGCTCTGGTCGAGGCGCTGGAGTCTGGCGACGAGGAGACGGTCGCCGCCCTGGTAGAGGAGCTGGGCGCAAGCGACGTCAGTGGCCTGTCCTCCACCACCCTCTCCTACTACGCCTTTGGCTCCTGGGTGACGGACGAGGAGCGCACCGAGGGCGAGGTTGGCAAGGTAGAGGTCACCTCCACCGACTCCAACGACGAGGAGTATCTCAGCGGCTACTACGTCGTCCGGTTCGACAGCCGCTCCCTGGACGAGTATTACGCCCCCAGCTTCTACAATATGCTCATCCAGGCGGATACCGTGGAGAGCGACGATGACTCCTCCAGCACCACCGAGTACGATTACGACACCGCCCTGGCCAAGGCCGAGGACCTGGTGGACAATTGGCTGGAGAACGGCGGTAGCGCCGAGGACTTCCTGGCCATGGCGGAGGAATACACCGACGGCTCCACCACCGAGTACACCGATGTGAGCAAGGGCGACCAGAATGACGAGGTGGACGCCTGGCTGTTCGACAGTGAGCATGATGTGGGCGATTACGACATTGTTCAGGACACCACCCTCCACGGCTATCGTGTGGTCTACTTCACCGGCTACAGCGATCTGTATTCCTGGCAGCTGGACGCGGACAGTGCCATCCGCAGCGACCGCTACAGCACCTGGATCGACGAGTCTATCGAGGCCGCCGCCAGCACTGCATCCTCCTTCATCGACTATGTGGCCACCGCTCTGGCCTGAACCTGATTCCACGCATAATTTCATCCCTCCCCTGCCAGACTGGCGGGGGAGGGATTTTTTTGGATTTGACAGAAAATCGCTGGAGATGGGCGGTCTCCGGGGCGCTGGCAGGGCTGGCCAACGGGCTGTTCGGAGGCGGCGGCGGGATGATTCTGGTGCCGCTGCTGCTCCGGTGGGTGAAGCTGGAGGAAAAGCGGGCTTTTGCCTCCTCGGTGGCGATCATCCTGCCCCTGTGTCTGGTCTCGGCGGCGGTCTACTGGTGGCAGGGGACGCTGGACTGGCTCCAGGCTCTCCCCTATCTGCTGGGTGGCTGGCTGGGCGGGGCTGTCGGCGGACGGCTGTTCCGAAAGGCCTCTCCCCGGCTACTGCGGACCCTGTTCGCCCTGTTTCTGCTGTATGGAGGGATACGATGTCTGTTCTTTTAACCTGGCTCCCCGGCCTTATCGCCGGGGGCGTCACCGGGCTGCTCTCCGCCTTCGGACTGGGAGGCGGGACGCTGCTGCTGTTGTGGCTGACCCTGTTTGCGGGAGTGGGCCAGCAGACCGCCCAGGCTATCAACCTGGTCTACTTTCTCCCGGTCTCCGCCGGGGCCATCCCCGCACACGCCCGGAACGGATACCTGGAGCGGTCCGGCGTTCTCTGGGCGGCTGGGGCCGGAGTGGTCACTGCCGCCGCTGCCGCATGGTTGGCCACCCGTCTGGAGACGCAGCTGCTCCGGACGCTGTTCGGGGTCTATCTGCTGGTGATGGGCGGGCTGGAATTGGCAGGAGGTCCCAGAAGCGGGCAAAATCGCGGCAAGGGGTAAACACCGTCACACTCTGTCGAAGGGCGCATAGGATGGTTTGAGCGGCGGCTGACGTCGTCGCCCACAGCAACGCCAAAGGAGGAATTTTGTTTGAATCAAGAGCGCACACAGCAGACAGGTTGCTCCACAGATCAGGGCACGCTGCCCTCCTGCGCACCGCTGGCCGTCCCCTATGTCCCCTTCCAGCAGACCGGAGCCGCCAAGTACAGCGCACAGGAGGCCCTGGCCCAGGGGACGCTGTTCCCCGGCCTCGATCTCCCCTTCCACCTGATGGTGGACGGGGCGGAGGTTCCAAAAACGCCCCTGACTGAGCTGCAGGCCCTCTGCTTCGTCGTCACCGAGCTGGGGCTGTACCTGGACACCCACAAAAACGACCAGGAGGCCTTCCGGCTGTTTCAGAAGTACGTCGCCATGGAGCAGACCGCCCGGGCCAGCTATGAGGAGCAGTACGGACCGCTTCAGCAGACCGGCGCCGCAGCCAACGAGTGCTACAGCTGGCTGTGCGAGCCGTGGGGGGGGGGGGGGGGGGCCCGGGGGGGCGGGGGGGGGGGGGCCGGGGGGGGGGGGGGGGGGGCGGCGGGGCGCCGCGGGGGTGGGTGGGGGG
>JAJQHP010000161.1 GCA_021199695.1 Clostridiales bacterium | reverse complement strand
GTGGGGTTTTTTTTTTTTTTTTATTTTTTAAAAATATAAAATTTGTGGCGGGGGGCTCAAATGGGGCCACCGGGGCTGTGTGTTTTGCGCGTATGAGGAAGGATTCTCACAGCTCCTGGGCGAAGGGGTCCTGAAAGCCCTCTCCGTAGACGGCGCTGGCGCTGGTGATGATGGTGAAGGCCGCGTTATCCTCCTCCCGGATAATGCGGCGCACCCGGGCATAGACCCGCTTGTGGGCCACGCACATGAGCACCTCCTGGGGATTGCCGGTATAAGCCCCCGTGGCAGGGAGAAGGGTCACACCCAGGTCTGCCTCAGACAGGATGCGCCGGGCAATCTGGCGGCTGTTCCTGCTGACCACCATAAGCAAAATCGCCTCGTCCGCCTGATAGAGCACCCTGTTCATGACAGCGCCGGAGATCACCACGCCGATGGCGGCGATGAGGGCAATCTCCAGATCTCGGGTGACCACCGTCACCAGACAGATCACCGCCACATCCAGAGCCATGGTGATGCTCCCGGTTTTGATATGGGGGAATCTCGTCCGAAGGATTTTTACAACAATATCCGTCCCTCCTGTGGTCCCGCCGCAGCGATAGACGATCCCCATGCCGCAGCCCACGCAGGCGCACCCTGCGACCGCCGCCAGCAGAGGGCTTTCCGTGACCAGAGGATAGCCCTGGGACAGTTCCGTCACGCCGTTGATCATCAGGGAGGACAGCACCGTAGCGTACACCGTATGGAGCAGAAATCCCCGTCCAAAGACGCGCAGCCCCAGAATGAGCAGAGGTATATTCAAAATGAGCAAAATCGTGCCCGTCTCCAGGGGGAGCAGGGTCGCCAGCACGATGGAGATGCCGGAGAGTCCCCCGGGGGCGATGGTCAGCGGGTCGAGGAACAGACCCACCCCTATGGCGTAAATCACACAGCCCGCCGTCATCCCGGCCAGGCGCTGTAGCAGCTGCTTCCAGTTCAGCCCTTCCAGTTCGTTCATGATGCAGGCCCCACCTTTCTGTGTCCGTCCACATCATTATACTTAAAAAGTTGCGAAAGTCAATAGAAATGTAAAAATTTAGTCACTTTATCGTGCTAATGTGCTAGCAGAGCAGAACACCCGACAGAGAGCACCTCCGTGATGCGGCTGATTTCGCTACAGCGTCGCGGCAGAGGACTGCGGCGAACCGGAGACTGCTCTGTGGCGATATAGCAGCTGTCCAGTCCCACTGCCGCCGCGCCGTGACAGTCAGCCCGGTCGTCATTGCCGACCATGAGGGTTTCCTCCGGGCGGAGCCGGTATCGCTCCAGCATCAGGCGATAGAACTGCGAGTCCGGCTTTTTGCATCCCGCCTCCGAGGACAGGAGAATACCGTCAAAGGCATCCTTCAGATGCAGTATGTCCAGCTCCGGCCTCGTAAAGAGGGCCTGCGCGTTGGACAGCAGGTAAATTCGTTTTCCCCTCTCCCGCAGCTCCCGGAGCAGCTGTTCCGTCCCATCAAACAGCCGGAGCTTCTCTGTGGACAGCCTGCGAAATGTCCGGGCCAGCGTAGCGATCTCCTGGTCTGTCGCGGCGTATCCCCTGGCAGCATACAGCTGGCGAAACACCGCTCCAATGTCAACTTCCGGCTCTGCGGCACGACCCAGGCGGCGCAGAGTGCGCGCCTGGAGCTGCACCTGACCGTGGTACGCCATCCGCAGCTCCTCCGGCCGGTAGCAGACGCCCTGCTCCGCCAGGAGGACGCAGAGCGTCCGCCACAAAGCGTCCTTCTCCTCATCGGTGTGGATATCCACCAGCGTTCCATACAGGTCAAATATATAGTTCCGGTACATCAGCTCTCCTGTTCCTTCACCACGTCCGCAAACTGACCACCCACCAGCCTGACCAGCGCCTTCGGCTCCAGGACCACCTGGACGCCGATCTTTCCGGCAGAGACCGCAATCTGCTCCAGCGTCTCCGCCTCCCGGTGGAATGTGGTGAAAAAGGACTTCTTCATACCCACAGGGCTGCATCCGCCCCGGACGTAGCCGGTCAGGGGCAGCAGCTCCTTCACATGGAGCATGGCGACGGACTTCTCCCCCACCGCCCTGGCGGCCTTTTTTAGATCAAGCTCCGCCTCCACGGGGATGTCGAATACATAATACTGCCTGCTGGCCCCCTGGGTCACCAGCGTCTTGTATACGGACCTGGGGTCCTGGCCCAGCAGCCGGGCCACCTGGGCGCCGTCTACCGCCTCGTCTCCGTGGGGATAGGTTTTGACCTGATAGGGAATTTTCTTCTGGTCCAAAATGCGCATGACATTGGTCTTTTCCGGCTTGTTTTTCACGGCGGCTCACCTCGTTTTTAGCATAGCACAGCTTCGCCGTTCCCGCAAGCCGGGAGAGGGCGACAAAGTCCGGAGAGCTGCAAAATACTTTTCCGAAAATATTTCAAAATACAGCTTGACAAAACGGAGATAAGCTGGTACAATAAAGGCACATCAAGAAAGGGTGATCCCAATGTACAGGAAGACAGCCCTTCGGTGATTCCCTTTTTAAAAAGAGAAAGGGTGGCCGAGCGTGAGCCGCTTACCGGCGCTGCACCGGACAGGTCAGAGCAGTCTCCGGGCAACAGCCAAAGGAGCGGAGGGCACTCACAAATCAACGAAAGTGAGGTAAATGAAAACGATGTTGGATATCAAGCAGCACCGCTGAACCCCTGTCCGTCAGAGAAAAGAGAACGGACAGGGGTTCAGCACGTTTTGGTATCCGGTTCTGCCGGCTGCGGGGGAGAAGGTTCCTCCCGCTCCGCCCTCTGGATGAGGGCGATTTTTTGCGCCCTGGTCAGCCTTTTGATGGCCGCCTCCCGGCGGAGGGCGGCGCTCCAGCTCTCCGCCTCCTCCTGATAGGCCAGGGAGACGGGCAGGCGGCTGCGGGTGTACTTCGCTCCCTTCCCGGCGTTGTGGGTGCGGATGCGTCGAGGTACATTTGTGGTACTTCCTGTATAAAGGGTCCCATCGGAACATTTGACGATATAGACGTAAAAAATCGCTTCCACCCTCTTTTTTCCGTCCAAAAAGGACGATTGACTTTTTGACCGCCCGGAAGTAAGATTGTGCCCACTCCAGAGAGCCGCCCCGCTTTTGCCTGTAGCCCCTCTCTGCGGCTCTTTGGGTCAATCTTCACTGGAAGGGAGATCTTTTCTATGTGTATCCAACTCACTCATGTACAGCCTGCACACCTGCTCACTCGTATGCGGACGGTTGTGCTTGCGAATATCATTGCCGGTTTCTCTACTGCGTGGCTCCTCCGGCTGGGCCTGGGCGCAGACCCCTGCTCCACCATGAACTCGGGGATCGCCGCCCATCTGCCCATCTCCTTCGGCACCTGGTCGCTGATTTTGAACCTGCTGATGCTGTTTGTCGTATTTCGTGCGGACCGGCGGCAGCTGGGCTTCGGCACCGTCTCCAATATGGTCTTTGTGGGCTATTCGGCGGACTTCTTCGGCTGGCTCATCGACCGGAGCGTCCCCGCCTCCTTCTTCGACAGCTGGGGGACCAGGCTGGCCATCGGCATCCCCGCCCTGGCGATCTTTATCCTGGCCGCAGGGGTCTACATCGCCATGGACCTGGGCACGTCCCCTTATGACGCCATCCCGGCGATCATCGCCAAGCGTCAGGACTGCATGACCTACCGTACGGTGCGTACCCTGTGGGACGTGACCGCCCTGGCCATCGGCGTACTGGCGGGAGCCAGCTTTGGACCTGTGTCCGTCATCTGCGCCTTCGCCCTGGGCCCTGTGATCGCCTGGGTGGGGAAGACCGTCCGCGAGCGGTTCTTCCAGACCGGAGGCCGCAGAGGGGGCAGAACGCCCGTCCCAGCCCATGCGTGACGCGCTTAACAGGCAGAGCCGTCCGCAATCATCCATTCTATCATACCCGCTTTGTCCCGGCGTTTCAAGCGCGAAATGCACCGGAACGCAGGACGTCTCCCGTCCGGCATCTCGCCGGGCGGGATTTTTTCGTTTTTCGTCAGACCACTGTGAAAAATTCCCCATTCAGCCGGTCCCCCTTCTCCTTTTCTTCACCCCATTTTTACATTTCATACAAAGATTTGATTTCCTGTTTACATTTCATGGTGAAATCGTTTATAATAGGCATAATGGGCCGGGCTGGGTCGCGACTGTCTGTCAGGCGTGACCGGTCGGTTCCGCCGTGAGATTGCGAACATCTGGCATCTGGGAGGGCGGCTCTGCCCCATCCCAACCGTTTCCACGCTCCGGGGACGGACTCGATCGGAGGAATTCATCGTTATGGATTTATTTGACGTTCTGAACTTCGTCTGCGGCCTTGCCATGTTCCTGTTTGGCATGAGCTACATGGGCGACGGCCTGGAGAGCTGCGCGGGAGGTCGGCTTCAGTCCATTCTGGAAAAGCTCACCTCCAGCCCGGCCAGGGGCTTCCTCCTGGGGGCGGTGGTGACCGCCATTATCCAGTCCTCCTCCGCCACGTCAGTCATGGTGGTGGGCTTTGTGAACTCCGGGGTGATGACGCTCCAGCAGGCTATCGGCCTCATCATGGGCGCCAACGTGGGCACCACCGTCACCGGCTGGCTGGTCTCTCTGACCAGCATCGACGGGGCGAGCATGGCCATCCAGCTGCTCAAGCCCTCCTCCTGGGTCCCCATTCTGGCCCTTCTGGGCGTCTACTTCCTGAACTTTGAAAAGTCGGGCAAGCACAAAAATGTGGCCGCCGTACTGCTGGGCTTTGCCATCCTCATGGTGGGCATGGATACCATGTCCTCCGCCGTGGAGGGGTTGAAGGAGGTCCCCGCCTTTACCAGCCTGTTCAGCCTGTTCTCCAACCCCATCGTGGGTATCCTGGTGGGCGCACTGGTCACCGCTGTTATGCAGAGCTCCTCCGCCTCTGTCGGCGTGCTCCAGGCCCTCTCCATGACCGGCAGCATCACCCTCAGCTCGGCCATCCCCCTGGTGCTGGGCATGAACATCGGCGCCGCCGTCCCGGTGCTGCTCTCCGCCATCAGCGCCAACAAGGAGGCCAAGCGTACCTCCCTGATCTATCTCTACTTTAACCTCATCAGCACCGTCCTATTTATGATCGTCTACGAGATCGCCACCGCCCTCTTTACCATCCCCATTCTGGACGAGGCAGTGGGGCCGGTGGGCATCGCCCTGTTCCACACCATTTACAAGCTGGCCTGCGCCGGCGTCCTGCTGCCCTTTACCAAGCAGATTGAAAAGCTGGTCTGCCTCTCTGTCCGGGACGCCAAGGTCAAGGAGGAAAAGCCTCTGCTGGACGAGCGTCTGATGACTACTCCTGCCGTAGCCCTGGCTCAGGCCCAGCGGCTGACGGTGGAGACCGCCCTCATGGCTCAGGACTCCTTCAACGAGGCGGTCACGCTGCTGGACGGTTGGGACGACAAGGTGGCGGAGCACGTCCGGGAGATGGAGCGCACCATCGACAAGCACGAGGATATCCTGGGCACCTTCCTGGTGAAGCTCTCCTCCCTGAGCCTGACCCCCTCTGAGAGCCAGGTGCTGTCCATCATGCTCCATACCATCAGCGACTTTGAGCGCATCAGCGACCACGCCGTCAGCATTCTCATCTCCGTCCAGGCCTCCGAGCAGAAGCCCAGCGCCATCTCCAGCGGCGCAAAGTCGGAGCTCAAGCGGATGGCCGCCGCCGTCTCCGAGGCCCTGGGCCTGTGCATCGCCGCCTTTTCCACCAACAACCCCGAGGCTGCCCGCCGGGTGGAGCCGCTGGAGGAGGTGGTGGACGACCTGGCCGACCAGCTGAAAAACCACCACATCGACCGTCTCCGGGCGGGGAAATGCAGCGTGGACAGCGGCTTTATCTTCACCGACCTGATCTCCAATTTCAGCCGTGTCTCCGACCACTGCTCCAACATCGCCGCCTGTCTGGTGGAGATGCAACACAGCAGCTACGACACCCACCAGTACGTCCACACCGTCCACCACTCCGGGGATGCAGACTATCTGTCGGATTACGAGTACTTCTCCAACAAATACGCCGTGTGACGTCGTCTCCCGCCCCCGCCCCTTCCGGCGGGGGCGTTTTGCATCGTCTGTGGACGGGACCTCAAAAATCTCTTTTCCCGGTCAGTTCTCCCTTGACGGCATACCCTTTCTATTGTATAATTTATACAAACAGGTTTCTGATTCTCGCCGTTCCATGGGAATGATTGCAGCTTTTACCCCTTTCATACCTGTTTTTGACCGAATCCATACAGACGGAGGAAATCGCTGTGTATATGATCCCTCCTGCCGAGGCGGCCAGCCATGTCGCTGATTTTTTGAACGGCAGCTCAGACCATGCGTACGCCTTTATGGGCGCGCATCCTGTCCAGCAAGGGGGAAGGTCCGGCTGGTTTTTTCGTGTATGGGCCCCGAAGGCCCGTGCAGTCTCCGTGATCGGCTCCTTCAACCAGTGGAACCGGGAGGCCGCCCCCATGATACCGGGAGAAGACGGTGTCTGGACGTGCTTTATTCCCGGCCCCCAGCGGTATGACAGCTATAAGTTCTCTGTCCGGACCCGGGAGGGCCATTGGGTGGACAAGGCCGACCCCTTCGCCTTCCACGCAGAGACCCGGCCTGCCAACGCCTCCAAGCTCTACGCCCTGGGCGGATACAGCTGGGGGGACGAGGCATGGCAGAGCTATTGCGCCCGTCACCCGTACGGCAGCAGTCCGCTGAACAT
>JAJQHP010000260.1 GCA_021199695.1 Clostridiales bacterium | reverse complement strand
CCTTTCCCTCCTTGACCTGCTCGGCCACCTTGTCGATGATGGCCTCCACATTAGTGGTGTAGGGGATCTCATAGACCTCGATGATATTCTCGCTCTTGAGATAGCGCCACTTGGCCCGGACCCGGAAGGAGCCACGGCCCGTCTCGTACACCTGGCGCAGCTCGCTCTCGTTGTAGAGCAGCTCGCCGCCGGTGGGGAAGTCCGGGGCCTTGAGCAGGGAGAGCAGGTCGGCGTTGGGGTCCTTCATCCGGGCGATGGCGGCGTCGCACACCTCACCCAGGTTGAATCCGCACAGGTTGGAGGCCATGCCCACGGCGATGCCCTGGTTGGCGGAGACCAGCACGTTGGGAAAGGTGGTGGGCAGCAGGGTGGGCTCCTTCATCCGCCCGTCGTAGTTGTCCACGAAGTCCACCGTGTCCTTGTCAATGTCCCGGAAGAACTCGTTGCAGATGGGGTCCAGCCGTACCTCGGTGTACCGGCTGGCGGCGTAGGCCATATCCCGGGAGTAGACCTTGCCGAAGTTGCCCTTGGAGTCCACCGGAGGGTGGAGCAGAGCACCGTAGCCCCGGGAGAGGCGCACCATGGTGTCGTAGATGGAGGCGTCTCCGTGGGGGTTGAGCTTCATGGTGGCCCCCACCACGTTGGCGGACTTGGTCCTGGGCCCATTGAGCAGGTGCATCTGGTACATGGTGTACAGCAGCTTCCGGTGGCTGGGCTTGAACCCGTCGATCTCCGGGATGGCCCGGGAGACGATGACGCTCATGGCGTAGGGCATATAGTTGACCTCCAGCGTCTCGGTGATGGGCTGCTCCAGCACCTCCGGCCGCAGGCCCATGACGTTGGGGTTGTTCTTGTGGGAGTTGTCCTTGGGCTGTTTCTTCTTAGCCATGCAATTTCTTCCTTCTTACGAAATATCCGCCAGCTCCAGGTATTTATAGCCGTTGTCGGCGATATGCTCCTTCCGTCCGGCCAGGTTGTCCCCCAGCAGCAGGTCAAAGACCTGGGCGGTGCGGATCACGTCCTCCGGCATGACCTTGATGAGCCGCCGGGTCTCCGGATTCATGGTGGTGAGCCACATCATATCCGGCTCGTTCTCACCCAGACCCTTGGAGCGCTGTACCTCCAGCTTTTTCCCGGCGTTCTCGGCCACGATGTCGTTCTTCTCCTTGTCGGAGTAGGCGAACCAGGTCTTTTCCTTCCAGGTGATCTCGTAGAGAGGGGATTCTGCGATATACACATAGCCCTGCTCGATGAGCTGGGGGGTGAGGCGATAGAGCATGGTCAGCACCAGCGTCCGGATCTGGAACCCGTCCACGTCGGCGTCGGTGCAGATGACCACCTTGTTCCAACGGAAATTGGACAGGTCGAACTCCGCCAGCTCCTTGTTTTTCGCCTTGGTGTGGGCGGGCAGCTCCACGCCGCAGCCCATGACCTTGATGAGATCGGTGATGATGTCGCTCTTGAAGATGCGGTTGTAGTCCGCCTTGAGGCAGTTGAGGATCTTGCCCCGGATGGGCATAATTCCCTGGAACTCCGCGTCCCGGCTGAGCTTGACGGCGCCCATGGCGGAGTCGCCCTCCACGATATACAGCTCCCGGCGGTCGGTATCCTTGCTCCGGCAGTCCACGAACTTTTGTACCCGGTTGGCGATGTCCAGAGTGCCGGAGAGCTTTTTCTTGATGTTCAGCCGGGCTTTCTCCGCCGTCTCCCGGCTCCGCTTGTTGATGAGAACCTGGCCCGCCAGCTTTTCCGCGTCGAAGGGATTCTCGATGAAGTAGACCTCCAGCTGGCTCCGGAGGAACTCCGTCATGGCGTCCTGGACGAACTTGTTGTTGATGGCCTTTTTCGTCTGGTTCTCATAGGAGGTCTGGGTGGAGAAGTTGTTGGAGACGAAGATCAGGCAGTCCTGGATGTCGTTCCACGTCACCTTGGCCTCGTTTTTCTGGTACTTCCCCTGTTTTTTCAGGTAGGCGTCCACTGCCGAGACGAAGGCGGAACGCATGGCCTTCTCCGGGGAGCCGCCGTGCTCCAGCCAGGAGGAGTTGTGGTAGTGCTCCACCACGTTCACCGTATTGGAGCAGCAGAAGGCCATGCTCAGCTTGACCTTGTATTCCTCCCGGTCTGCCCGGTCCCGGCCCTGGCGCTCGGCCTGGAAAAAGACCGGCTGGGTCAGTGGATTCTCTCCCGCCAGCTCGGCCACGTAGTCGGCAATGCCCTGGTCGTAGCGGTAGTCCGTGGTCTCAAACTTGCCGTCCACCTGGTTGCGGAACCGGAAGGTGACTCCGGCGTTGACCACCGCCTGCCGCTTCATCACGTCGGAGAAATACTCGGCGGGGATGTCGATGTCGGTGAACACCTCCAGGTCGGGCCGCCAATGGAATTTGGAGCCGGTCTTATGCCGGGGGCAGTCCTCCTTTTTCAGACCGCCCACGTTCTCCCCCTTCTCAAAGTGAAGGGTGTACCGCTTGCCGTCCCGGTGGATGACGGCGTCAAAATACTCCGAGGCATACTGGGTGGCGCAGGAGCCCAGACCGTTCAGGCCCAGGGAGAAGCCGTAGTCGTCCCCGTACTTGCCTCCGGCGTACAGCTCGCAAAAGACCAGCTCCCAGTTGTACCGGTTCTCCTTGGGGTTCCAGTCCACGGGACAGCCCCGGCCAAAGTCCTCCACCTCGATGGAGTGGTCGGCGTACCGGGTGACGACGATCAGATCCCCGTGACCCTCCTTGGCCTCGTCCACGGCGTTGGAGAGGATCTCAAAGACGGCGTGCTCGCAGCCCTCCAGACTGTCCGAGCCGAAAATGACGCTGGGCCGCTTCCGTACCCGGTCCGCCCCCTTGAGGGCGGAGATGGACTCGTTGCCGTATTCCTGTTTCTTCTTCCTTGGTGCCATATGATCCCTCTCGTCCACAGTAATTCATCTTATTTTACCCGCAAGGGGCACAAATGTCAAGGAAGGGGGATTCGGGGGGCGGAGCAAGACCCTTGACAAAACTTGCTGCAATACTTGCTTTTTTCCACAGCTTCCACTATACTAAACATAGCACCCGTAAGGTTCGGACACCGAATGACAGAAAGGGGTAACAGAATGAAAACCATCCAACGTCTGACCGCCCTGCTGCTGGCCGTCTGCCTTGTCTTTGCCGCCCTGCCCACGGCGGCGTTTGCGGCGGACGATACGGCCACAGTGACGGTGAATGTGACCTACAAACAGACCGAGGCCCGCTCCATGCTGGACATGATCAACGACTTCCGCACCGGGGACAACGCCTGGGCTTGGGATTCCAGCGACTCAGAGAAAGTGTATTACACCGGCCTGTCTGGGCTGACCTACGACTACGACCTGGAGGAGGCCGCCATGCAGCGGGCGGCGGAGATCGCCCTGTCCTACTCCCACACCCGGCCCGACGGGTCGAGCTTTTCCACTGCCTATAGCTGGAGCAGTGCCGGGGAGAACATTGCCGCAGGCACAGCCCTGGATACGGCGGAAGAGGCTTTCGAGCTTTGGCAGGAGACGAGCAAGACTTACAGCGGCCAGGGCCACCGCCGGAATATGCTCAGCTCCTCCTTTACCGCCGTGGCCGTGGCCTGCGTCTACTATAACGGCTATTATTACTGGGTGCAGGAGTTCCGGAAACCCGCCTCCTCCCAGGCGGCCACTACTGCCAACGACAGCGCCACCGATGTGGACGTGACCATCGCCCTCTCCGACGCCACCGTGACCGTGACCCCGCCCTCCACCTCCATGACCCTGACGGTAGGGGAGACGGCCAGCCTGCCCATCCTGACCACCAAGGTCCAGATGTCAGAAGCCTGGCCGACCCAAACCAGCACCGTCTCCACTGACGTGGCCTGGGCGGTGGGGGACAGCGACTGCCTGACGCTGTCTGACGACGGCACACTGACGGCTAACGCCACAGGCAGCACCACTCTGACTGCGACAGCATTGGGCCAGACCGTCACTGTGAACGTCACGGTGACGGAGAACACCTGCGAACACACCTACGACAGCGGCGTGGTCACCACCCAGCCGACCTGTACCGTGGAGGGCGTGAAAACCTACACCTGTACCCAATGCGGCGCTACCTACACAGAGGAGGTGGCGGCGCTGGGCCATGATTATACGGCCACGGATAACGGCGATGGCACCCATACCCAGGTCTGCACCAGATGCAGCACCACGGTGACCAGTACCCACGGTTACCATGCACAGGAATATCACTGGGCCGACGACTACAGCTCCTGCACGGTGGACTATGTTTGCGGCGATTGCAGCGCATCGGCCACGGTGGACTGCACCGTGACCAGTGAAGTGACCAAGGAGCCCACCTGTACCACCGAGGGCAAGGCGACCTATACCGCCTCCGCCACACTGGGCGGGAGCAGCTCCTACCGGAAAACGACAGTGACACTCCCTGCCACCGGCCACAGCTATGAAGCTGTCGTCACCCAGCCCACCTGCACCGAGGGCGGCTACACCACCTATACCTGCTCTGTCTGTGGGGATAGCTATACCGGGGACGAGACGGACGCCACCGGCCACAGCTATGTCTATACCCCCAACGACGACGGCACCCATACGGTGTCCTGCGCTGAGTGTGATTTGACCGCATACAGCGAGAACTGCACCTACGAGAGCGGCGTGTGCGCCTATTGCGGGGCAAGTGAGCCGGAAAGCTCCACCGACCTGGCCAGCGGCACCTGCGGGGATAACCTGACCTGGGTGTTGGATGAGGACGGAGTGTTGACCATTTCCGGGACGGGGGAGATGACGGACTATGCTTCTGCATCGGAGGCTCCGTGGTATTCCTACCGGACCTCGGTGACGGCAATCGTGATTGAGGACGGCGTGACGTCCATCGGAGACAATGCATTTTTTGCTTACGACCTAACCGGTATTACTATCTCGGATAGCGTTACCTCTATCGGCGATTTCGCGTTTGAATGTTGCATAATTTTGGATGGCGTGACGATTCCGGACAGTGTTACCTCCATCGGAGAGTTTGCGTTTGGTATATGTGACCTAACCAGTGTGACCATAGGGAACGGTGTCACATCCATTAGCAGTTATGCTTTCTACAGTTGTACAGGCCTGACCAGTGTGACCATTGGAAATAGTGTTAAATCAATCGGTGATTCTGCATTCTCTTGTTGCACAGGTTTGACTGGCGTGACGATTCCGGACAGCACTACTACTATAGGTTTTTCTGCGTTTCAAGGTTGCACAGGCCTGACTAGTATAACCATCGGTAACAATGTAAAGATAATTGATGCAAATGCGTTCTATGGCTGTACCCATCTGACTAGTGTGACTATCCCGGCCAGTGTCTACTCCATCGCTAATTCTGCGTTTTCCGGCTGCACAAGTTTGACATCCTTTGGGGTAGAATCTGAAAATATCACTTATTGTACAGTGAACAACCTTCTCTTGAGCAAAGACAAAACCACGTTGGTTGGATGTTATGTAAATAATAACATAATAGATTCGATTCCGGATAGCGTCACTTCTATTGGCGATTCTGCGTTCTCCGGCTGCACGAGTTTGACCGACGTGACGATTCCGGACAGCGTTACCTCTGTTGGCCATTCTGCGTTCTCTGGTTGCACGAGCCTGACCAGTGCAACTATTGGAAGCGGAGTTGGGCAAATCAGGATCTGGACATTTTCGGGCTGTGACAGTTTGACCAGCGTAACCATCCCATCTGGCATGGTTGACATTGGCAACGGAGCATTTGGCTACTGCACAAGTTTGACCGATGTATACTATGGCGGCTCCAAAAGCGAATGGGCGTCCATCAGTATCGGCTCCGATAACGCTTCCCTGACTACTGCCACCATCCACTACGGCAGAGAGGACCACACCCACACCTACTCCACCCCCGCCTGGACCTGGAGCGGCACCAGCGCAGCCACCGCCACCTTCACCTGCACCGAGGGGGATGACACCCAGACAGTGAGCGCCACTGTCACCAGCAAGACCACTGCCGCCACCTGCACGGCTGCGGGTAAGACGGTCTACACCGCTACCGTCACCTTTGACGGCACGACCTACACCAACACCAAAACGGTGACCATTGCCGCCACCGGCCACACCTACTCCACCCCCACCTGGACCTGGAGCGGCACCAGCGCAGCCACCGCCACCTTCACCTGCACCGAGGGGGACGACACCCAGACGGTGACCGCCACTGTCACCTACAAGGTGACTACCGCCGCCACCTACAGCTCCGCCGGTACGGGGACCTACACCGCCACTGTGTCGTTTAACGGAAAGACCTACACCTCCACGAAAACAGTGACCATCGCAATGCTCACCCTGGCCAAGCCCACCGTCACCCTGTCCAACACCACCACCGGCGTCAAGGTGAGCTGGAGCAAGGTGACCGGGGCGACCGGATATTATGTCTACCGCAAGACCAGCGGAGGCACATTCTCTAAGATCAGCACCGTCAGCAGCGGCAGCACGGTGTCCTACACGGACACCACGGCCAAGAGCGGCACCACCTACTATTACACGGTCCGGGCGGTCTGCGGCGGCAACCTGAGCAGCTATGTGACCAACAAGACCATCAAATATCTGACAGCGGGCAAAGTTTCCAGCCTGACCAACACCTCCAGCGGCATCACCGTGAAGTGGAGCAAGATCACCGGGGCCTCCGGCTACTACGTCTACCGGAAGGTCTACGGCGGCAGCTACAGCAAGATCGCCACTGTCTCCGGCGGTTCCACCGTCAGCTACACGGAGACCGCCGTCAAGAGCAACAACGGCACCACCTATGTCTACGCCGTCCGGCCCTACTCCGGCAGCACCCTGGGC
>JAJQHP010000270.1 GCA_021199695.1 Clostridiales bacterium | reverse complement strand
AGTGATTCGTGAGATTGGTGATAAAGACCGGGAATTTTATTATAAGAACAGAAAGCTGGATGTGTGGGAGTAGCTCAAATTCCAGTTTATGCGTCTCAATTCCCCCACCGCTGGAAGCCCGGAAAAAACCACAGCCGTACCGCCCCGCTCAGGGCAATACGGCTGCGGTTCGTTTTATGTTGTCTCGTCTGTCCCGTGCTCCTCCTGCTCCAGCTCTGCCAGGAGCTTTTTGTCCTGTTTGGAGGAGAGGTCGAGCTTTTCGTAGAGGTCGGGTCTCCGCTCCCGGGTGCGGAGGATGGACTGCTTGCGCCGCCACTTGGCGATGTTGGCGTGGTGGCCGCTGAGCAGGATGGGAGGGACGGCCTTGCCGTGCCACACCTCCGGCCGGGAGTACTGGGGATATTCCAGCATCCCTGCCCAGTGGCTCTCGTTCTCGTAGCACTCCGGGTCGGGGAGTACGCCGGGCACCAGGCGGCAGACGGCGTCCGCCACCGCCATGGCGGGAATTTCGCCGCCGGTGAGGACGAAGTCTCCCATGGACAGCTCCTCATCCACGCACTCCTCGATGAACCGCTCGTCGATGCCCTCATAGTGACCGCAGACCAGGATGAACCGGTCATACTCTGTGCTCAGCCGCCGGGCGTCCGCCTGGCAGAAGGTCTTGCCACAGGGGGAGAGGAAGATGGTGTGCAGCCGCTCTCCCGCCTCCTGGCAGATGTGCTCCCAGCAGCGGTAAAGGGGGTCTGCCTGCATGACGGCCCCCCGGCCGCCGCCGTAGGGGTAGTCGTCCACCTGGTTCTGCTTGTTCACCGTGTAGTCCCGAATCTGCCAGCAGTTGATGCGGATATAGTTCCGCTCCTGGGCCCGGCCCAGCACCGACTCGCACAGCATATCCCCCACGCTGTCGGGGAACAGGGTCATAATGTCGATCTGAAACATCACAGCTCCATCCCTTCCAGAGGGGCAAAGAGGATATAGCCCTCCTCTTCGAAGATGCCCCGGACGAAGTCGGGCACGTCCGGGATGAGGTAGCGTTTTTCTCCCTGCACCACATAGATGTCCTGGGCGGGGTACTCCAGAATGTCCACCACCTTACCCAGCGTCTCCCCGGTCTCTGCGTGCCGGGCCTCCAGACCGATCAGGTCCACTACAAAGTGGACGCCCTCGGCCAGCTCGAACTGCGCCCGCTCCGCCTGAACCACCTTGCCCTTCAGGGGCAGAGCGGTGTCGATGGAGTCCACCCCCTCCAGGGTCAGCAGCACAAAGGCGCCGTGAAGACGGCTGTGGAGGACGCGAAAGGGCCTGCCGCCCACAAAAAGCTGCTCCAGCTGGCACAGGTCCTCCGGCTCATCGCACCAGGATTCCACCTTTACCTCGCCCCGGACGCCGTGGGTGTTGACGATCTTCCCGACCTCCAGATAGGAGTCCTTCATATGAATATCCCCTCTCTACATAACGACAAAACGCAGAGTGCGTAAAAACACCCTGCGTCCTTGCCAACTGAGGCGGTTTGCCTCACTCAGTCGTCCATGATTTCCACAGAGACTCTGGTGCCCCTCCGCTGGGCCAGGGAGCGCACGATGGTGCGCAGCTCCTTGGCGATCCGGCCCTGACGGCCGATGACCTTGCCCATATCCTCCGGAGCGACCCGCAGTTCCAGGACCACCTCGCCGTCGCAGCTGACCTCGTTGACCTGGACGGCGTCCGGGTTGTCCACAAGGTTTTTGGCGACGTAAGCCAAGAGTTCTTTCATGAATGTTGCTCCTCTCAGGGGATCACAGCACGCCGGCGTTCTTGAACAGACGCTTGACGGTGTCGGTGGGCTGAGCACCGGTCTTGATCCAAGCCTGAGCGCGCTCTGCATCCACCTTGACCTCGGCGGGCTCCTTCAGGGGGTCATAGGTGCCCAGCTGCTCGATGAAGCGGCCGTCACGGGGATAGCGGGAATCCGCCACCACGATACGATAGAAGGGAGCCTTCTTTGCGCCCATGCGGCGCAGTCTGATTTTAACCATTTATCATTCACCTCCAAATGAATTCATCTTGATTTATGAATAACGCCGTAGGGCGTGATTCAGCGCTTTTTCTTTTTCCGCTTGTTACTTTTCCGTTGCCGCTTGGGGCCTGCGGTGCGCATCTGGCCGATGGCCTGCATGGTCTCCGGGTCGTCCATCCCGGGCATCCCCTTCATCTGCTGGAGCAGTCTGCGCATCCCCTTGGGTATCTTGCCCCCGGACATCTGCTTCGTGAGCTTCTGCATCATCTCATACTGCTGGATGAGCTTGTTCACGTCGGAGACCTGCACGCCTGCACCGGCGGCAATCCGCTTCCGGCGGCTGGCGTTGAGAATGGATGGGGTCTCCCGCTCCTTGGGGGTCATGGAGAGGATGATGGCCTGGAGCCGGTCCAGCTCCCGCTCGTCCAGCTTGGACTCGTCGATCTGGGCGGCGTTGACACCTGGCATCATGCCCAGAATGTCCTTCATGGAGCCCATCTTCCGGACCTCCAGCAGCTGATCGTAGTAATCCTGGAGGGTGAACCGGTTTTTCCGGATACGCTCCTCCATTTCCTGGGCCTTTTTCTCGTCCAGGTTGTTCTGGGCCTTTTCGATGAGGGAGAGCACGTCGCCCATGCCAAGGATACGGCTGGCCATCCGGTCGGGGTAGAACACCTCCACCGCGTCCAGCTTCTCGCCTACGCCCACGAACTTGATGGGCTTGCCGGTGGTGGCCTTGATGGAGAGGGCAGCACCGCCCCGGGCGTCGCCGTCCAGCTTGGTGAGCATGACGCCGGTGAGATCCAGCGCCTGGTCAAAGGCCACGGCGGCGTTCACCGCGTCCTGGCCGATCATGGCGTCTACCACCAGCATGATCTCGTCCGGCTGTACGGCGGCCTTGATGTTTTGCAGCTCCGCCATCAGCTTTTCGTCTACATGGAGCCGACCGGCGGTGTCCAGAAAGACGATGTCGTTGGAGTGCTCTCTGGCGTGATCGATGGCGGCTTTGGCGATGTCCACCGGGTCGATCTGGCCCATCTGGAACACAGGGACGCCCACCTGCTCACCCACGACCTCCAACTGCTTGATGGCGGCGGGACGGTACACGTCGCAGGCTACCAGGAGGGGCCGACGGCCCTTCCGCTTGAACATCCCAGCCAGCTTGGCGGCGTTGGTGGTCTTGCCTGCGCCCTGGAGGCCCACCATCATGACCACGGTGGGACCGTCCTTGGAGAAGTTCAGGCCGACCGCCTCGCCTCCCATCAGGGAGATCAGCTCCTCGTTGACGATCTTGACCACCATCTGGCCGGGGGTAAGGGACTCCATCACGTCGGCGCCGATGGCCCGCTCCGTACAGGTCTTGACGAAGTCTTTGACCACCTTGTAGCTGACGTCGGCCTCCAGCAGCGCCAGACGGATCTCCCGCATGGCCTCCCGGACGTCGGCCTCGGTCAGGCTGCCCTTGCCCCGGAGGCGGTTAAATACACTGTTCAGCTTTTCTGTCAAGCCTTCAAACGCCATATTACTCCTCCAGACCGGACAGCCGCTCCCGGATCGCCTCCGTCAGCTCTGACACCTTCGGGTCCCTGTATCGGGTCCGGTTCCACTCATCCAGCTGATCGGTCAGCTGACCAATCTCCTCCAGAGCCGAGCGGACCTCCAGAAAACGGGCCACAATGCCGGTCTTTTCCTCAAACTCGTTCATGGTTGCCTCCGCCCGGACGATCACGTCCCGGACGCCCTGGCGGGTGATGCCGTAATTCTCCGCGATCTCCGCCAGAGACAGATCCTCGTTGTAGTAGAGGTCGAAAAACTCCCTCTGCCGCTCCGTCAGGAGGTCGCCGTAGAAATCGTACAGCATCGTCATGTGAAATGCCTGATCTTTCATGGTCGCCTCCCGGATCTGCTTGTAAAGGAACAATGCTTTACAAGCGGATACTATACACTATTTCGGACCTCGTGTCAAGGGTCAGTATCAAAATTTCTGAGGTATTTCCCCTCGTTTTTCGGGAAAACTGAGCAGAGGAATGGAAAAATGCCGTCAATCCACGGCGTTTCACAGGAGGGACACTATGAACGACAACGAACTGCGCCGGGCCGGAAAGGAGGAGGCGTCCTCCTGGATGACCCGGGGGACCCTTTCCGGGCGTCTTTTAGTCCGCCAGATCGGGGACGACCTGGCGGCGCTGGAGGCCGTCTGCCGCCGTCTGGAGACGGCGGAGGGGGGAGAGCCTGCCCGGGCCTGGCTGCTGGACAACCGCTATCTGGCGCGACAGACCGCAGAGCTGCGGCGGACGTTGGGCCATAAAAGCCTCCCCGCCTTCCAACGGGAGGAGCGACAGCTTCGCCTGCTCCGGGTGGGGGAGGCGCTGGCCGGACTGACGCCTCTGACCCCGGAGAGCCTGACCGCCTTTCTCTCCGGCGTTCAGGAGGTGGAGCCGCTGACCGAGAGGGAGCTTGCCCTGCTGCCCCAGGCGCTGGGGGCGGGCCTGCTCCACAGTCTGCGCAGCTGTGCAGAACAGCTGGAGGAGCTGATAGGTCGGGGAGAGCCCACGGACGCCCTAGAACGCCCCCTCCGGGACCTGGTCGCCTCCCTCCGGGCGCTGCACCAGGGAGAGCTGCTGCCGGAGCTGGAGCCGTTGAGCGTGGTGGACGGCATCTTTCGACAGGACCCCTCCGGTGTCTATCCTAAAATGACGGCGGACAGCCGCCAAGACTACCGGGCCGCCCTCTGCCGCATGGCGAAACAGCGGGGCATGAGCGAGACGGCCTGCGCCCAGCAGCTGCTGGACCTGGCCCGCCAGGGGACGGAGCGGGGCGACCACATTGGAGCCTACCTGTTCCCCCAGGAGGAGCAGCAGCGGCGGGAGCGGGTCAGGGCAGGCTGGTATATTGGCGGGGTGCTGGGGACGACCACCGCCCTGGCCCTCTGGATGGGTATAATCCTGGGGACGTGGTGGTCTGCCCTGCTGCTCTGGCTGCCCATCTCCGAGCTGGTGAAAAACGGGGTGGATTTCCTGCTCCTGCGCCTGGTTCCGCCCAGACCGGTATTCCGAATGGAGCTGCGCCACGGCGTCCCCAGAGAGGGCCGTACCCTCTGCGTCATCGCCGCCTTGTTCACGGGAGAGACGGCGGTGGACGAGCTGCTCCAAAAGCTGGAGCGCTACGCTCTGGCCAACCGCGCCGCCGGAGAACAGGTGACATACGGTCTGCTGGCCGACTTGCCTGACCGGGAGCGTCCCATGGACGACGGCGACAGGGCGTTGATCGCCCGGGCATCAGCGGGCATCGAAGGGCTGAATCAGCGGTATCAGGGTCAGTTCTGCCTCCTGTTCCGGGAGCCGGTGCTGGAGAAGCGGGAAAACCGCTACCGGGGCCGGGAACGCAAGCGGGGGGCGGTGCTGGATACCGTCCGGCTTCTCCGGGGGCGGCGGTGTGAGCTGGAGCTGCTGGCCGGAGCGCGGGAACGGCTCACAGGGGTCCAATATCTGCTGGTGCTGGACGGGGACACGGTGCTGACCATGGAGGCGGTGAACGAGCTGGTGGGCGCTGCGCTCCACCCTCTGAACATTCCCCGCATCGACCAGGAGCGGCGGATCGTGACGGCAGGCTATGGCATCTTGCAGCCCCGGGTGGAGACGGAGCTCTCCATCCGGCCAGTCAGCGTCTTTGCCCGGCTGTTCGGCGGCCTGGCCGGGCTGGACCCATACGGAGGGGCGGTCAGCGACCTGTATCACGACCTTTTTGACCAGGCCAGCTTTCTGGGCAAGGGTCTGCTCCATGTGGAGGCCTTTGGTATCTGCATGGATGGACGGTTCCCCAGAGGACAAATTCTCTCTCACGATCTGCTGGAGGGAAGCTATCTCCGCACCGGCTGGGTCAGCCGCACGGAGCTGATGGACTCCTTTCCGGAGAACGTCAGCTCCTGGCTGGAGCGGAGCCACCGCTGGATACGGGGGGACTGGCAGCTGTTGAGCCGGCTGGGCCGCCGGGTAAAAAATGAGGCGGGAGAGCGGGAGGAGAACCCCATCTCCCCTGTGGCAAAGTGGAAGCTGGCGGACAACCTCCGCCGCTCTCTGGTGTCTCCGGCCATCCTGCTGTCCCTGCTGCTGGGGCTGCGTTTCGGGGGACGGCTGTTTCTCTGGGCGGCGGCAGTCGCCCTGCTCTCCCTTGCCACGCGTCCCCTGACCGCTGTGGCCGATCTGCTCTGGCGGCGGGGGAGAGGCGGCTTTCGCCGGTACCACTCCGGCGTCTACTCCGGCGTCTCCGGGGAGCTGCTCCGCACCCTTGCTCAGCTGCTGCTCCTGCCGGTCCAGAGCTGGACGGCCCTCTCCGCTGTCATTCTGGCCCTATGGCGCTCCTATGTCAGCCGTCGCCATTTGCTGGACTGGGTGACCAGCGATCAGAGCGGCAGACGGAAAAATGGCCCTGTCCGCTGGCTTATCCGGTTCTGGCCTGCTGAGGCAGCCGGGCTGGCGGCGCTGTTTTCCGGCAGCCTTTCCGGCTTGATTTTGGGAGCCGCCTGGCTGATTTCGCCCCTTCTGTTTGCCCGGTGGAGCAGGCCGCCGGAGAAGGCAAAACCGCTCCCCGAAAAGGACAGGGCCTTTCTGCTCCACGAGGGGGCGCTCATCTGGCGGTACTTCGACCAATGGCTTCGACCGGAGTATCACTGGCTCATCCCGGACAACGTCCAGGCCCTGCCGGATACCGGGGCGGCCCTGCGCACCTCTCCCACCAATCTGGGCCTTGCCCTGATCTCCTGCCTGGCCGCCGTCGATCTGGGGCTGACCTCTCCCCGGCGGGCGCTGGAGCTGATCGAGCAC
>JAJQHP010000192.1 GCA_021199695.1 Clostridiales bacterium | reverse complement strand
GCCCCAGGCACTGCCCAGAGCAAGGGCGGTGCCGGTCCAGGAACACCCCTCCTATACCAGGCGTCAGCTTCAGGCCAAGCTTATGGGCCAGGCAAACGCCTTTCAGACGCTGTATGAGGATATGCGGAAGGGGTTGGTTCAGAGTCCGGTCACCGACCAGCGGCTGGAGCAGATTTTCGACCGGGCGGCGGAGCAGGTGTGTCAGGACTGCCCCCGGTATGAGATCTGCTGGAAGCAGGACTACCACGAGACCTACCGGGCCTTTCACCAGATGCTGGGGGCCATGCGGCAGCGGGGCTACGGACGGCTGAGCGACGCCCCGGCGGCGTTTGCGACAAGCTGCCGCCGGGCGGGGGAGCTGATCTCCGCCGCCAATGTGGAATACGCCTCCCTGCTCCACCGGCGGCAGCTGGACGCCCGGCTCCGGGCCAGCCGATCGGCGGTGTGGCGGCAGTACGCCCAGCTCTCCCAGCTGCTGGGACAGGCGGCAAAGGAGCTGGAGAACGATCTCCGGCCCGACCCGGAGCAGGCCACGGGAGTGCTCCGGTTTCTCCGCCGCCACGGTCTGGAGGCGGAGATCCGTCTGGGCAGAGACCCCCGGGGCAGGATGGTCATTCAGCTCACCGGCGGCGATCTGAGCCTGACCCGGGAGGGGACGCTGCTGGACGATCTCTCCCGGAACATGGGAATGACCTTCGCCGCAGGCCCCCTGGAGCGGGAACGGGGGGTGCAGCGGCTGACCCTGGTGCAGGAGGACCGGTTCCTGGCCCGGGCGGGGGTGGCGGCCCTCTCCAAAGAGGGCCAGACCGTCTCCGGAGACGGGGGCAACTGGTTCCGGGACCGGGACGGACGGCTGTGGGTGGTGCTGTGCGACGGCATGGGCAGCGGCCCCGGGGCCGCCGGTCAGAGCCATCTGGCCCTCCGTCTGTTGGAGGACTTTCTGAAGGCCGGAGTGGGGGCGGACATCGCCCTGGCCACCCTGTCCAACGCCCTGGCCCTCCGGGGGGAGAGCGAGCTGGGCTTTACCACCATCGACCTGTTAGGCGTCGATCTGTTCTCCGGCGAGTGCCGGAGCTACAAGCTGGGGGCCGCGCCCACCTATCTGCGGCTGGGAGGAAGGGTCAAAAAGCTGTCCGGGGGCAGTCTGCCCGCCGGGCTGGAATTTGGGCAGGAGAGCAGGCCGGACGTCCGGTCCTTCTCCCTGGCCCCGGAGGACATGGCGGTGATGGTCAGCGACGGCGTGTCCGACGGGGAGGGAGACGACTGGCTCTGGCAGTTGATCCGGGATTTCCGGGGAGATCGCCCAAAGGAGCTGGCGACCCGTATCCTCCAGAGCAGCAGCGGCGGGAGGGACGACCGGACGGTCATCGTCCTCCAACTCCGGCGCCGGGAGACGGCGGAGGGCCGCCAGACCGAGACGGTGAGCTGTCAGACGCCCCGGGCGGGATGATTTGCGGCGGCAGCCTGCAAATTTTTCCGCCCCGGGGATAAACCGGAAGCGGAGAGGCCATACTGATTCCAGTTTCTGGAAAGGTGTGGAGCGTTATGGTAAAGGGCATCTCCCGTCGGGTCATCGTGGTGCGCTCGCCGGACGAGCGGTTATTTGAACAGGCCATCTTCCTGCTGAAGGAGGACGCCCTCCAGCAGGAGGGAGTCACGGCCCAGCAGGTGGTCCAGGAGGCAAAGGAGGTGGCGGACAGCTATCTGCGGAAACATTCCCCGGCCGGACGCCGGTTCCAGTGGCTCAGGCGGTACAGCCGCTGGCTCTGGTTCCTGGCCGGGGCGGTCTGCGCCGGAGCGCTGGCGCTGGTGGTGTAACAGGGAAAATCCCGCCTTGCCCTTCCGGGATTTTTGTGGTATCCTGAACCCACTTTGACAGGAGACGGGGGCGAAGGCGGTGAAGATCGGCAATGTGGAGCTGCCCGGCAGACTGGCCCTGGCCCCCATGGCGGGGGTGACGGACCGGGCCTTCCGGGTGATCTGCCGGGAGCTGGGGGCGGATTATACCGTCACCGAGATGGTCAGCGCAAAGGCCCTGTGCTATCAGGACAAAAAGACGGTCCCCATCATGGCTCTGGACCCGTCGGAGCGGCCCGCAGCGGTGCAGATTTTCGGCAGCGACCCGGCCTGCATCCAGGAGGCGGCGGCGAAGGTGGCGGAGCTGTCGGACCCGGCGGTCATCGACGTGAACATGGGCTGTCCGGTCCACAAGATCGTCTCTGGCGGGGACGGCTCCGCCCTGATGCGGGACCCGGAGCTGGCCTGCCGGGTGGCGGAGGCCGCCGTCCGGGGGGCAGGGCGTCCGGTGACGGTGAAATTCCGCAAGGGCTGGGACGCGTACCATGTGAACGCGGTGGAATTCGCCCGGATGCTGGAGTCTGCCGGGGTTTCCGGCCTGACCGTCCACGGCAGGACGCGGACCCAGATGTACGCCGGACGGGCGGACTGGGACATCATCCGACAGGTGAAGGAGGCGGTGTCCATCCCTGTCTTTGCCAACGGGGACGTTTTTACTCCCCAGGCGGCGGCGGACATCCTGGCAGTCACCGGGGCGGACGGCATTATGATCGGCCGGGGAGCCTGCGGCGACCCCTGGCTGTTTCAGCGGGTGAGGCATATCTGGCAGGTGAGCCGGTTCCGCCTCTGCCCACGGTGGAGGAGCGGTGCGACACGGCGCTGCGGCAGTTTCGCCTGGCCTGCCAGTGGAAAGGGGAGCGCATCGCCTGTCTGGAGGCGAGGAAGAGCTACGCCTGGTATCTCAAGGGGGTGCGCAACGGGGTGAAGTGGAAATCGAAGCTCTCCCAGCTGGCCTCTATGGAGCAGGTGGAGGAGATCACCCGCCAGATCAAGGCCGATCTGGGGACGGAGGAGAAAAAAGAGAAAGAAATATCTTGACAACCGGGCCGGACATGGGTATAATAGTCAACGTCGATTTGGACGATTAGCTCAGCTGGCTAGAGCATCCGCTTGACGTGCGGAGGGTCAGCGGTTCGAATCCGTTATCGTCCATAGGGAAAAGCGTCTGCTTATGCAGACGCTTTTTTACTTACGCATAGGAAAATCTGTCAAGCGGTAAACCGCTTGCAGTGGGTCGAGTCAGCGGTTCGAATCCGTTATCGTCCATAGGGAAAAGCGTCTGCTTATGCAGACGCTTTTTTACTTACGCATAGGAAAATCTGTCAAGCGGTAAACCGCTTGCGGTGGGTCGGGTGAGCGGTTCGAATCCGTTATCGTCCATAAGCAGGCACCCGTGGAAACGGGTGCTTTTTCGTTGTCAAGCGACAGAACGCAACATAACAGGGAGCAATGCGGCTCTGACGGTTCTGCATCGCTCCCTGTTTTGGCAGTTATTTCTGTTCGCTCAAAATTTCCCGGATCTTCCCGGAGATCAGCTCAAAGGCGGTGTCGTTCATGCCGCTGTTGATGACTACGTCCGCCAGGGCCTTGGTAGGCTCCACATAGGCGTAGTGCATGGGCTTGACGGTGGTCAGATACTGATCCATGATGTCCGTCATGGACCGTCCCCGCTCGATCACGTCCCGGGTGATCCGGCGGAGGATGCGCTCGTCGGCGTCCGCCTCCACGAAGATCTTGATGTCCATCTGGTTCCGAAGCGCCTCGTCGCTGAGCACCAGGATGCCCTCCAGCAGGATGACCGGATGGGGCCGCACTGTGACGGTATGCTTGGAGCGGGTGTGAAGGCTGTAGTCATAGACGGGACACTGGACCGTTTCCCCCCGTTTCAGCGCCCGGAGATGCTCCACCAGCAGGGAGGTCTCCAGGGCGTCCGGGTGGTCGTAGTTCTTCTTCTTCCGCTCCTCAAAGGGGGTGTCGTCCTGGGCCTTGTAGTAGTTGTCGTGGTAGAGGATGGTCACCTCGTCCGGGAAGGCGGCGTGGATACGGTTGGTGAAGGTGGACTTGCCGGAGCCGGTTCCCCCGGCGATACCGATGATGACTGGCGTCATGGCTGACCTCTCCTTTTTCTGTTTTTAGACGAATGTATGTAATCCGTATTATTTCTCTTGGGGGGCATTGAATTTCTGATAGATCTTCATCCCCACCAGATAACACACCAGAAAGACCACAATGACGACGGCCACGATTTCGTATCGCTGATCTCCCAGCGCGCTGCCGCTGAGGGCGGTGAGCAGAATGGCGGGGAACCGGCCCACAAAGCAGATGAGAATCCACGACCAGACGGAGATTTTGGTCAGGCCCACCAGATAGGTGATGACGTCCTTGGGCGCAGCGGGGATGAGAAAGACGATAAAGAGAATGGACTGAACTCTCTGGTTGTTGTCGAGAAAATGAATTTTACTGATCTCCTCCGGGTCGATGAACAGCTCCACGAACTGCATCCCGAATTTGCGCACCAGCAGAAACACCAGCACGCTGGCAATGGTCATGCTGATATCGCAGATGATAGTGCCCGGCAGCACGCCGAAGACATATCCTGCGGCCAGCTCGAAGGGTCCGCCGGGGATGACGGCGAAAATGACCTGAATGATGTTCAGCAGACAGAACGCCAATACCCCCACAAGGCCGTTTTCCTGGATGTATACCCTCAGGCTCTCCGGGTCGGAGACGAAGGAGAGGATGGGCTGCCAAAAGATGACAGCCAGTCCCACAAAAAAAACGATGACGGCGGCGAGGATGAGATAGCGGTACTTTTTCCTGTTCACGGGCAGGCCACCTTTCTCAGTTCGGAAGCGTTTGCTCTGATGCAGCTATTATAGCACGTTGCGATGTGGGGGACAATCCAAAACCCCTGTTTTGCCTATTATATCACAGAACCCGTGAAAAACCGACCGCGCAAACGTTAAAATTTTCCTTAAATTTTGCCCCTCTGACAGCAGAACTGCCCGCCCCTCCCTGTTCGGGCGAGGCGGGCAAGGCGGCCTACTGGAGATAGACCTTCAACCGGTCGATATTGTTCTGTTCCTGCACGACGGTCTGCCGGGCCAGGTCGGCGGCGGGATTGTTCGCCTGCTGCGCCAGTTGGGCCTCAGTCTGGCTCTGGGCCGGGTCGTCCCGGCTGTCCCCGTAGCTGTTGAGTACTCCGGTCAGGTTGATAATACCCATATTGCTCCCCTGGATCATCAGCTTGGCCAGATACGAGGTCTCCCGGTTCAGCAGGGTCTTTCCCTGGAGACAGAGCCACAGCATGGCCTGCTGCTCTCCCGTCAGCTCCTGAGGACACTGGCCCAGCCTGCCCAGCTCCTGCTCTGCCTTTGCCCCGGTGTCCTGGTACTGCTGGCACTGGGTCTTGAGGTCAGAGCGGAAGCGGGCGTTTTTCACCTTGGGCAGCAACAGCCGGATGGCCTCCGTCCCCATGGCGGAGCCCTGATAGACCTCCTGGAGCAGCGCGTACTCGTTGGAAAATTCCATGGAATCGTCCTCCTCTGATTGGTATGGAAGCGAGTCCGGATTTCGCCTCCCGGATATTTTGCCCGGGCGGTTGCAATTCATGCGAATTTCGGGTATGCTTTGAGACAGGAAAATTTTGATGAAAGAGGGAAGCGCACATGGAACAGATTTGGCTGGAGGTCAGCATCGACACCGTCTCCCCCTGTCTGGAGGAGCTGGCGGCCTATCTCACCGGCCGGGGCATCGTGGGCCTGGTGCTGGAGGACGAGGCGGATCTGGAGCAGTTCGAGGACGAGAACGAGGCCTGCTGGTCGGATGTCAGCGAGTCCCTCAAGGCCGCCTATCGGGGGGTCTCCCGGGTGAAGTTCTACGTCACCGACGACGAGGACGGCCACGCCCGCCTGTCCGAGGTGACCGCCGGGCTGGAGGGCTTCCGCAGCCGGGTGGGGATGGAGGCCGGGACCCTGGCGGTGTCCACCCGCTCCCTCCAGGAGGAGGACTGGTCCCAGAGCTGGCGGAAATACTACCAGCCCTTCCCTGTGGGCGAGCGGCTCTACATTGTCCCAGAATGGATGCAGGAGGAGGAGATACCCCAGGGCCGGGTACCCCTGTATCTGAACCCCGGCCTGATCTTCGGCACCGGCTCCCACGACACCACCCGGCTCTGTCTGGAGGCGGTGGAGCGGCAGGTCCAACCCGGCGACCGGGTGCTGGACCTGGGCACCGGCAGCGGCATCCTCTCCATCGCCGCCCTCCGGCTGGGGGCAGCTGAGGCGGTGGGCTGCGACATCGACCCCAAGGCCGCCCGGGTGGCCATGGAAAACGCCGCCTGTAACGATGTGGAGCGGTCCTTCCGGGTGGAGACCGGCGACCTGACCCGGGACGAGGGCCTGCGGCAGCGGCTCTCCGGCCGGTATCGGCTGGTCATGGCGAACATCATCGCTGACGTCATCATCCCTCTAATCCCCCACGTCCCGGACTACCTGGCGGAGGACGGGGCGTTTCTCACCTCCGGCATCATCGACCACCGGGAGGAGGATGTGGCAACGGCGCTGGGTGAACATGGCTTCACCATCCTGGAGCGGCGGGAGTCCGGCGGATGGATCTCCTTTCTGGCGAAGTTGTCATAATTTTTATTATGTCAACAAGACCTTGACCCCCAGGCCGATGAGCACCATCCCGCCCGCCAGGTCGGCCCACCGGTGGAGGCGGCTTCCCACGCTCTGGCCCAGCAGTCCCCCGACAGCGGAGAGGACAAAGGCCACCGCCCCGATGACCAGGGCGGAGGAGAGCAGCTCCTGCCCCAGATAGGCCAGGGAGACCCCGGCGGCCAGGGCGTCCAGACTGGTGGCCAGGGCCAGGGTGGCAAGGGAGAGGGGGCGCAGCTCGTAGCGGCGGGAGGGAGTCGCCTTTTCCGGGGAGAGGGCCTCCCAGACCATCCCCAGGCCCAGAA
>JAJQHP010000228.1:1730-7155 GCA_021199695.1 Clostridiales bacterium | reverse complement strand
CCCTCTCTGAGGGAGCTGTCAGCAAAGCTGACTGAGGGAGAGCAGCAGGGGCTGACGTTTCGCAGAAAACCATCGGCGAATTCGTATTAACCCTCTGCGAATTCGCCGAAAGATTGCTGCTTGCCGTGGGTGCCTGCTGCACTCCCTCAGTCTGCCCTTCGGACAGACAGCTCCGCCGTCAAGCGGCACTTCCGCTGCGCTCCCTGCCTCAGAGAGGGAGCCAAGAGACTGCATACCTCCCTTTTCCCCCAACTCATAGAAATATCTGTCGATTTCCACCATTTTCCACTCATACCACCCCGAAACCGACTCACACTAAGACCACCTGTATGAAAGGTGGTCTTTTGATGTCTCGTTGGCAGACTCGTCGGGGCGTTGCCGCCCTGTTCCTTGCCTTTGCGCTGATTTTTGTCACGGCGGCGGCCGTTCAGACCGCCGCTGCCGCCACCTACCGCCAGGGCTCCTCCGGGGAAGCGGTCATCACCATCCAGACCAAGCTGAAGCGGTGGGGATACTACGACGGTTCGGTGGACGGAGTCTATGGCAGTCAGACGGTGGCCGCCGTCAAGCTCTTCCAGGAGAAAAATAATCTGACGGCAGACGGGGTCTGCGGCCCCGCCACTCTGCGGGCCCTGGGAATGGTGAGCGAGGCGGATTCCTCCGCCTCCGGCCAGACGGGCAGCGGCGACCTGGCCCTGCTGGCGAAGGTCATCTCCGCCGAGGCTCGGGGAGAGCCGTACAACGGTCAGGTGGCGGTGGGGGCGGTCATTCTCAACCGGGTGGCCCATCCCTCCTTCCCCAACACCATCGCCGGGGTGGTGTACGAGCCGGGGGCCTTCTCCTGCATGGATGACGGGCAGATCGACCAGCCCGTGGCCGACTCCGCCTATCAGGCCGCCCAGGACGCCCTAAACGGCGTAGACCCCACCGGGGGCGCTATCTACTATTTTAACCCGGACACCGCCACCAGCGCATGGATCTGGAGCAGACCCTTGCTCACCGTCATCGGCAGTCATCGGTTCTGCTCCTGAGGGGATTTTTTTCAGAGAGGACTGCCCAGAGAATGGTATCTGTGCTATAATGGCGGCAGGATATTATGATTAAAGGAAGAAGCGTATGGATAATTTGCAGAAGATCGCCGTCCTCATCGACGCCGACAACACCCAGATGTCCAAAATGGAGGCGCTGCTCCATGAGGTGTCCGCCTATGGGCGGATCGTGCTGAAAAAGGCCTACGGCAACTGGAAAAAGCCGGCCCTGAAAAACTGGGAGAACGAGGTCAAGCGGCTGGCCATCAAGGCCGAGCAGCAGTTCGACTATGTGGCAGGGAAAAACACCACCGACATCGCCCTGGTCATCGACGCCATGGACCTGCTCCACGAGCGGACCTACGACGCCTTTGTGCTGGTCTCCAGCGACAGCGACTTTACCCCTCTTGCCATTCGGCTCCGGGAATCCGGAGCGTACATCATCGGGGCCGGTGTGACCACCACCCCGGAGTCCTTTAAAAACGCCTGCGACGACTTCATCCTGCTGGAATACGTCTCTCAGGCGGAGGATGACGAGGACAGCCAGGCTGATAGGCAGACGCCCGAAGCCCCCGCCGCCCATCCCTCCGGACAGAAGCCGTCCGACCGCAGGGGCGGCAAGCAACCTCAGCCTCCCGCACCCCACATCGAGGAGATCCACAATCTTTTGCGCATTGCCTGGGACAAGTTCCAGGACGACGAGGGGTTCGTCAACGTGGCCTCTGCGGGGCACTACCTCAAGCGGGCCAAGCCGGATTTCAACTGCAAAACCTACGGCTACGCCAAGCTGTCCGAGCTGCTGGACGCATTTCCCAGGAAATATCGGGTAGAGCGCAAGGTGCGGGGGAGCGGCACGGCGGTCTATTATAAGTGCCTCTGAGGGGCGACTTCACAAAACGTTCTCAATTTCCTCACAAAAACTTCATCCACTCTCTCTCCCGGTCTGGTATACTTCTCATTGTCAGGAACGAAGCATTTCAACAAACATCCTCCTTTCTTTTCTCTCTCTTTTTCTCTCTCAATCCGCAGCCCGACAGGCAACCGCCTGCCGGGCTGTGGATTTTTTGCTGCGCCTCATTTGGAACGGGGAGGGGGACCGAAATTCTGCAATCTCGAACGAAATTTGTCGTTTTACACAAATCCAAGTGTGAATTTTTTATGAATTGTATGTTGTTTGAAATAAGACTTTACTCTTGCAAATTTTTTCAAGCGTGGTACAATTACTTTATCTGTTTACTGCAATAATTCCTGCAAGCGCGGCCTTTGCCTCAGAGAGGAGCGAACCATGAACATTACCCCTCTTGTCCCTGTCTCCGCCGGAGCGGAGGAGCTGCTGACGGATTATCAGTCCGGCTGGCAGGTGGGAAAGCTCCGTGTAGGTCAGTCCAACCTCTTTTTCCGGGAGAGCGGGGAGATCTCCTGTGTTCCCTATAGCGCCGTGCGGTACTGCTATCGCCGTATCGAGGCCACGCCTGCCCGGCTGTGCTGCGGCGCAGGCAATCTGGAGACGGAGTATCTGATGCTCGCGGGCGAGGACGGACAGCTGGCTAAAATTCAGGTCCCGGACGGACGGGCCGGTAAGGTGCTGCTGGAGCGGCTCCGGCCTCTGATCCCCCACGCGCAGTTCCGCAAGCCGGAGGATACCCCGGCAGACGACGATTAAACACGAGAGAACGGAGAACCATCTATGACCGTTGATCAGGCGCTGGATGCGCTGCTCAAGTCCTATACCCAATACTACGACATCAAGCGGGAGAATGTGACCCCTCCCTTCGCCGCCGAGGCGGAGTTTCACTCCCATGACGAGCAGTTTTTCCTCGTCAAGACGGCCAAGCTCTCCGAGGCAGAGGCCCATGAGTACGTCTTTTTCGGCACCGCCGACCGGCTGGATGCGCCGGATGTGGAGCGGATGGACGCCGCCGCCTGGGAGACCGGCATGAGCCGGGTCAAGCCCCACGCCTACCACCGCAGCACCGACGTGGTGCTGGTTCTGCTGGCGGACACCGTCACACCGGAGGCCATGGCCCTGGTGAAGCGGCTCCGGCACTATAAAAGCTACCGCTTCACTCTCAACGGGTGGAGCCATTACCGTGTGATTGCATTGGAGACCTCCACAGGGAAGCTGACCTGTAACCGGCTGGGCCGGCCCCTGCGGAAGCTCTTTCGCAATATAACAAAGGAGCTCGCCGACAGGACGACGGCCTCCGAAAAAAATCCTTGAGTTAGGAGAGATATGAATGACTGCAATCCTGATCATCGTTGTGGGCGTCATCTGCCTTGTCTGCGGCTACGTGTTCTACGGTTCCTGGCTGGCAAAGCAGTGGGGCGTTGACCCGACCCGCAAAACTCCCGCCTATGAAATGGAAGACGGCGTTGACTATGTGCCTGCCAAGCCGGTCGTCCTGATGGGCCACCACTATTCCTCCATCGCCGGCGCCGGCCCCATCAACGGGCCTGTGCAGGCTGCCGTATTCGGATGGGTACCCGTTTTCCTGTGGTGCGTCATCGGCGGCATCTTCTTCGGCGGCGTCCAGGACTTCGGTTCCCTGTTCGCTTCCGTCCGCCACAAGGGCAAGAGCGTGGGTGAGATCATCCACGACACCATGGGCAAGCGGGCCGCCCGCCTGTTCAGCATCTTCGCCCTGCTGGTTCTGGTCCTCGTAATTGCCTCCTTCGTGAACGTGGTGGCCGGCACCTTCGCTTCCGACAACTGGGGCATCACCACCGGGACCGTCACCGGCAACGAGACCACCGCTATGGTCTCCATCCTGTTCATCGTCCTGGCTATCGTCTATGGTCTGCTGACCAACCGGGCTGGCCTGAGCACCAACGTTGCCACCGTCATCGGCATCGTGTGCATCATCGCCTTCCTGTTCGTGGGCCTGAACGCGGGCCTGGCCCTGAGCCGCACCACCTGGATCGTGCTCATCGGCGTCTACATCACCATCGCTTCTCTGGTCCCCGTCTGGATTCTGCTCCAGCCCCGTGACTACCTGTCCAGCTTCCTGCTGTACGCCATGATGGCCGTGGCAGTCATCGGTATCTTCTTCTCCGCCTTCGCTGGCACCGCCACCTTCGAGCTGCCCGCCTTCACCGGCTGGAGCACCAGCATCGGCACCCTGTTCCCCGCTCTGTTCATCACCGTGGCCTGCGGCGCCTGCTCCGGCTTCCACAGCCTGATCGCCACCGGCACCACCTCCAAGCAGCTGTCCAGCGAGGCTGACGCCAAGCCCATCGGCTATGGCTCCATGCTCATCGAGTCCGCCCTGGCCCTGATCGCCCTGATCGCTGTGGGCATGGTGTTCACCAAGTACACCAACGGCGAGTTCGGTTCCCCCGCTGTGGCTTTCTCCTCCGGCATCGCTCTGATGTTCGGCGCTGAGGAGTCCTCCGTCTACAACACCGTCTACGCTCTGCTGACCCTGGCTGTTTCCGTCTTCGCCCTGACCAGCCTGGACACCGGCACCCGTCTGAGCCGCTTCATGTTCACCGAGCTGTTCCTGAAGGAGGGCGAGGCCTCCTGGCGTGACGCCACCGGCATCCGCAAGTTCCTGGCCTATCCTCTGACCGGCACGCTCATCATGGTCGTCATCGGCTGCGTCCTGGGCGGTCTGTCCCTGAGCCAGATCTGGGGCCTGTTCGGCGCTGCCAACCAGCTGTTGGCTGGCCTGGCTCTGCTGGCTGTGGCTGCCTGGCTGGGCAACATTGGCCGGAACAACAAGATGTTCTACATCCCCATGTGCTTCATGCTCATCGCCACTCTGACCAGCCTGGTCATGACCGTCTACAACAAGATCGTCCTGATCGGCGCCGGTGGCGCTGCCTGGGGCGACTGGTTCCAGCTCATCTTCGCCGCTGCGATGGTGGTGCTGGCTGTCATCCTGGCCATCGAGGGCATCCAGACCCTGAGCCGTCAGGCAAAGCAGAAGGCCTGAGTCCTTCCCTCCTTTGACCGCTGACAAGTAAATGAGAGCGGCGCATCCTTCGTGGTGCGCCGCTCTTTTTGGCCCTTTAGGTCGAAAAACGTCCCCGGCAGTCTGCCGGGGACGTTTGATATTCGGAATGGCGATTCAGCTCTCCTTCACTTCTAGCCGCTGATAGAGGATGGGACAGTCCCCCAGTACCAGGCCCTCTTTGATGTTGATGGGGCTCCAGGTGGGGGTTTCCGGCAGCTCCAGCATGGCGCGGAGCTTGGCGCAGCCCCGGGTCAGCACCGGGTTGAGGAGGTTGGACATATTGGCGATGATATACATACAGGTGGCGGTGGTATTGTTGAAGGCGGTCTTGTCCTCCGCCTTGACCTGGGTCCAGGGGGCCTGTCCGTCATAGTACTTGTTGGCGTCCTGGATATACTGGAGCATCTGCTCGGCGGCGGCCCGCAGCTCGCCTGCCTCCAG
>JAJQHP010000228.1:0-1720 GCA_021199695.1 Clostridiales bacterium | reverse complement strand
TTTTCTGGGTCTGGGCCTGGATGTCCGGGTCCACCGTTCCGGCGGGGACGACTCCCTTGAACTTCTTTTTCAGGAAGGAGACGTTCCGGTTGACAAAGTTGCCAAAGGCCCCGCAGAGGAACTTGTTGTGGGCGGCGATGAGCTCGTCCTCGCTGTAGCTGATGTCCCGGCGCTCCGGATTGTTCACCGTGAAGAAGAAGCGGATGCTGTCCGGGTCGAACTGGTCGGCCAGCTCCTGGATGGTCACCAGGTTGCCCTGGCTCTTGGACATTTTGTCCTCCCCCAGCTTGACATACTCGCTGGAGACGATCATCTTCGGGCACTGCCAGCCCTTCTCCAGGGCCATGATCAGGGCGGGGAAGATGACCGTGTGGAAGGGGATGTTGTCCTTGCCGTGGATATAGTAGGTGACGAGGTCGTCGCTGTCCTGCATGAACTGGTCAAAGTCGATGCCCCGGTCCTCGGCCACCTTCATTCCGGCGGTGAGGTAGCCCATCACCGCCTCGAACCAGACGTAGATGCGCTTGTCTTCATAGCCCTCGAAGGGGACCTTGACCCCCCACTCCAGATTCCGGGTGGCGTCCCGGTCCGGTAGGCCCTGCTCCAGATACTTCTTCGTCTCGTTGACCGCATTGGTGCGCCAGGCGGGACTGTTCTTCTTGTAGTAGTCCTCCAGCTTGTTCTGGAACCGGGACAGGGCGAACACCATCTCATGGTTGGGCCGCTGGACGGTGGGATTGCCGCAGGTGATGCAGTGCTTATCCTTCAGGTCCTCCGGGTCGAAGGAGGTCAGGCAGTGGTCGCACTGGTCCCCCTTGGCGGGCTTGCCGCACACCGGGCACAGGCCGGTGATCTCCCGGTCGGCCAGGAACTTGCCGCAGGTCTCGCAGTAGTCCTGCTGCTTCTCCTTCTCGTAGAGGTAGCCGTTGTTGTAGATATCCACCAGCATCTGACGGACGTGCTCCTCGTGGTAGTCCGTGAAGGTGGCGGTATACAGGTCATAGGAGAAGTCCATGGCATCAAAGGCCTTGACGAACTCCTCATGATACTTGTGGGCGATGTCGGAGGGAGTGGTCCCCTCCTTCCTGGCCCGCTGGGTGATGGGGGTGCCGTGGGTGTCGGAGCCGGAGACGTACATCACCTCGTCCCCGTGCTGCCGGAAATACCGGGCCAGGATGTCCCCGGGGAGCAGGGCCGCCAGATGGCCCACATGGAGGGAGTAGTTGGCATAGGGCCAGGCGCCGCCCAGCAGGATCTTTCTCTTCATCTATCCTCAATTCCTTTCGGTGTGGAATATATTGATTCTGTGACAGGGTTATTATAGTATGATTTTGCCCGTTTCGCAAGGGAGAACAACAAAATGACCCTGTAGACCACAGGGCCATTTTGCCAGAACCCACTTTTTTACTTCTTTTCCATCGACATCTGGAGGGCCGCTGCGCCGATGATGCCGGCGTCGTTGCCCAGGGTGGCCCGGACGGCGGGAGGAGGCGGGAACTCGTCTGCGGCAAAGGAGTATTTCCGGATGCCCTCATTGAGAGGGATCATGAGATAGTCCCCCTGGTTGCAGATGCCGCCGCCCATAATGATCAGCTCCGGCCGGAAGGTGTCCACGATGCCCGCAATGCCCATGGCCAGGTAGTCAATGTACTGGGCCACCACCGCCCGGGCGGTACCGTCGTCCAGCTTGGCGGCGTCGAAGGGGACCTTGCCGTTGACC
>JAJQHP010000120.1 GCA_021199695.1 Clostridiales bacterium | reverse complement strand
ATCTCAAACAGGGCTGCGATGTATGAAATTGGATGTAAAAAGCACCGAAACGGCAATGTTTCGGTGCTTTTTGTTATTCAAGCCCTTGAACGCTTCGGCCGATCGTGTCAGGGGCCGTTCCCCCCTTCGGGGCTTTGCGGGTCCCGGTCGGAAGGGCGCTGCGCGGAGCCGTCACCCCAGCCGGAACTCCCCCTGATAGGGCAGCTCCAGGGCCTCGCCCTCCAGGGCGGCGCAGGCCAGACTGTCCCCCCGGTATTCCAGCTTGAGGGAGAAGAAGGGGGCCTCCGTCTCCAGCAGGTCGAGAAAGATATGGTCCCCCTCCCACATGGGGAGGGCCCGGAGAGCGTCCTTGCCGATCCACTCCAGCACCCCCTCGTTGCAGGGGCCTACCGTCCCGGTGAAGCCCTCGGCGGTGAACAGGTGCATATACTCCCCCTCCCACTCGTCGGAGACGAAGGTGACCAGTCCCCGGTAGCGGTAGTCGGTGAGGGTCAGACCCGTCTCCTCCCAGCACTCCCGGAGCAGACACTCCTCGGGGCTCTCGTTCTCCTCGCACTTGCCGCCCACGCCGATCCACTTGTCGTGGTTCAGGTCGTGGGCCTTTTTGACGCGGTGGAGCATCAGGTATTCGTCCTCCCGCTGGATGTAACAGAGGGTGGTGTTTTTCATGGCGATCACTCCTTGGAGGGATTTGTCTGGTAGCTGCGGATGGCCTCCAGAAAGGGGGCGGCGTACCGCTCCGCCTTTTTCGCCCCCACCCCCTTGACCTGGAGGAACTCCTCCCGGCTCCTGGGCTGCACCCGGCACAGCTCCCGGAGGGTGGCGTCGTTGAAGATGATAAAGGCGGGGACAGACTCCGCCCTGGCCAGACGGGCGCGCACCTCCCGGAGGACGGGGAACAGAGGGCTGTCCGGGCTGCCGGAGACCTGGGCCTGCACCTTGCGTCGCTCCTTTTTGGTGGTCTGGGCCTTGACGGTGAGGCGGGCCTTGCCGGAGACCAGGGACGGGGCCTGCCGGGTCAGCTCCAGCACGGGACGCTCCCCCTCTGTCCGGCGGAGAAAGCCCTGGTCCTCCAGGGCGGCGGCCACCCGACGGAGCTTTGCGGGAGAGGTCCCCGCCAGCGCCCCCCAGCAGTCCAGCCGCCGGGGCCGGAGCCAGTCGATGGCAGGGTCCTCCGTGCCCAGCAGAATGTTGATGATGGCCTTGGAGCCAAAGGCCCGTCCCTCCCGGGAGAGCAGGGCCACGCAGTAGACGAACTGCCGTCCCTCGGCGGTCACGTCCTCCGGGGCCTGTCCCCCCAGACAGTTGGAGCAGTTGTCGCACCGGTCGGGGGACTGCTCCCCAAAGTAAGAGAGCAGGGCATGGCGGAGACAGCCGGGGTCAGAGCAGTAATGCACCATTTTCTGGAGACGCCGGAGGTCGTGCTGTTTGAGCGACCGGCTCTGTTCCGGGGTGAGGTCGCCCCCCTCCTCCCCCTGCTCGATGAAGTAGCGGTTGGTGGCGATGTCCCGACGCTGGAAGAGCAGGATGCACTGGGCGGGACTGCCGTCCCGACCGGCCCGGCCCGCCTCCTGATAGTAGCTCTCCAGACTGCCGGGCATACCGCAGTGGATGACAAAGCCCACGTTGGACTTGTCGATGCCCATGCCAAAAGCGTTGGTGGCCACCATGACGGTACACCGGTCGTAGAGAAAGTCCTCCTGGTTCTGCCGCCGCTCCTGGGGCTCCAGCCCGGCGTGATACCGGGTGGCGGGGTAGCCGTTGTCGCACAGAAGCTGGCACAGCTCCTCCACCTTCTTCCGGGAGAGACAGTAGATGATGCCGGAGCGGTCCGGGAAACGGGCCAGCGTCTCCAGCACGTCCCGGTCCCGGTGAGAGGACTCCCGCACCTCAAAATACAGGTTGGGCCGGTCGAAGCCGGAGACGAAGGTGAGGGGGTCTTGCAGCTCCAGGGAGCGAACGATGTCCTCCCGGACGGACTGAGTGGCGGTGGCGGTAAAGGCGGCCACCGGGGGCCGCTGGGGCAGGCTCGCCAGGAAATCCGCGATCTCCAGATAGCTTGGGCGGAAGTCGTGGCCCCACTGGGAGATGCAGTGGGCCTCGTCCACCGTCACCAGGGAGATGGGGGTCTGCTGGGCAAACCGCCGGAAGCCGGGCAGGCCCAGCCGCTCCGGGGCGACGTAGATGATCTGATAGGCCCCCTGACCGGCCCTCTCCAGGGCCAGCTGCTGCTGCCGGGGCGTCAGGGTGCTGTTGATCCAGGCCGCCCGGATGCCCGCCTGGATGAGAGCCTGGACCTGGTCCTGCATCAGAGAAATCAGCGGGGATATGACCAGGGTGACGCCCTCCAGCATGACGGCGGGGAGCTGATAGCAGACGGACTTCCCCGCCCCGGTGGGCATCACCGCCAGCACGTCCCGGCGGGAGAGGATGGCCCGGACCACCTGCTCCTGGTAGGGCCGGAACCGGTCATAGCCAAAATATTGTTTGAGGGCCTGTTCCGGCGTCATGGCGTGGTTCCTTTCTGACGGGCGGGGCATAGGACATCCCCGCCTCTGCATACCGTCTCCCAGAGGGAGGCGGGACGATGGAGAGCAATCTGGAGGAGCTGCGGTTCAAGGAGGTCATTTCCGTCACCGACGGGAGCCGGTTCGGGTATGTGGGCGACCTGAACATCGACCTGGACACCGGGCGCATCCTGTCCCTGGTGGTGCCGGGGCAGCGGCGGTATTTCTTCGGCCTGCTGGGCAGCCGGGAGATACGCCTGGTCCCCTGGGGGCAGGTGAAGCGGTTCGGCCCGGACGTGATTTTAGTGGAGGGCGAGCCCCTCCCCCGGGAACGCCCCCGGCGGCGCAACTGAAAACCGCCGCCCCGGCGCAGTTCGGGACGGCGGGAAGAGGTTGGAACGGGTCAGGCCAGCAGCTCCTCCGCCAGCTGCTCCAGCTTGGGAAGGTCGGCGTCCTTCAAAGTAGATTTGACGGTGACGACGGTGGGGCAGAGGGTGATGTTCTTCATCTTGTCCACATAGCCCTTCATCACCCGCCCGGCGGAGGGGGCCCAGGAGCCGTTTTCCACCAGGGCGACCTTCCGGTTCTGATAGGCCTTGGCGGTGAGAGAGCACAGGAAGCTCTCCATGGGCGGGAACACCCCGCTGTCATAGGAGGCGGCGGCCAGCACCAGACGGCTGTAGCGGAAGGCGTCCTCTACCGCCTCCGCCTTGTCGTCCCGGCTCAGGTCGAACAGGCTCACCTTTTTGGCCCCTTTGGCGGTGAGAATTTCCGCCAGCTGTTTGGCCACCTGGGCGGTGTTGCCGTGGATGGAGGCATAGGCGATGGTGACGCCCTCGTCCTCCGGCTGATAGCTGGACCAGATCTGATACTTCTCCAGATAGTGGCCCAGATTTTCGGTGAGGATGGGGCCGTGGAGGGGGTAGATGGTCTGAATGTCCAGCTTGGCGGCCTTTTTCAGCAGGGTCTGGACAGGGCCGCCGTACTTGCCCACGATGTTGAAGTAGTACCGCCGGGCCTCGCAGTCCCAGTCCTCCTCCGTGTCCAGTGCGCCGAACTTGCCAAAGGCGTCGGCGGAGAACAGGGCCTTTTCGCTGGACTCATAGCTGACCATGACCTCCGGCCAGTGGACCATGGGGGCCATGACGAAGGTGAGGACGTGGCTGCCCAGAGAGAGGGTGTCCCCCTCCTTGACGGGGATGACCCGGTCGGTCAGGTCCAGGGTGAAGAACTGGGGCAGCATACTCGCCGCCTTGGCGGAGGCGACGACGCGGAGGTCCGGATACCGCTCACACACCCGCTGAATGTTGGCGGCATGGTCCGGCTCCAGATGGTGGACCACCAGATAGTCCGGGGTGCGGCCCTCCAGGGCGGCGTCCAGGTTGGCCAGCCATTGCTCCGTCACCCGGCGGTCGGCGGTGTCCATAATGGCGATTTTGTCGTCCAGAATAACGTAGGAATTG
Organism: Clostridiales bacterium; assembly: GCA_021199695.1. Taxonomy (GTDB): domain Bacteria; phylum Bacillota; class Clostridia; order Oscillospirales; family Oscillospiraceae; genus Onthomonas. The sequence continues at coordinate 3,189 of JAJQHP010000120.1, read as the reverse complement.
TAGCTGATGCCGTTGGGGACAAGGTATTGGCTCTCGAACAGGTCGATGGTCTTATCGTCGCAGCCGATGTAACGGACGGCGGGAGAGACACTGGGAACAGACATGGCTCGTACCTCCTGATGAAACGGTTTTTGATCGACAAAGTTATATCATATTTGGGAGGGAAAGTAAACGGGGAAATGATAAGGGGGATTCGCTTGAAGTCGGTACGGATTCGCCGGGAGCTGTTTGCGTTTCGGTAGCCCCTACTGCTCTCCCTCAGTCTGCCCTTCGGGCAGCCAGCTCCCTCAGAGAGGGAGCCAAGTTTTTTGCGCACCCCTTGCCTCCCTCCGTGAGGGAGGTGGCACGGCGTAAGCCGTGACGGAGGGAGAGCAGCACGCACTCGCAACAAGGCAGGCACTAGGGCGAATTCGCAGAGAGTCGGTACGAATTTCGCCGAAGGTTTTCAGCGTTTCGATAGCCCCTGCCGCTCTCCCTCAGTCAGCTTCGCTGACAGCTCCCTCAGAGAGGGAGCCAAGGGGCCACGCTCACTCCCCCCGCTCTCTTCTCTTAATGGCCTGGTCCACCATGATCTTGAAGTAGTGGTGGACGGAGGGGTCGGTGGTCATCTCCGGGTGGAAGGAGGTGACCAGCTGGTTCTCGTACCGGGCGGCAGTGACCTCCCCCCGGGTCAGGGAGAGAATTTCCACCTCGTCGTCCATCTCCGTGACCACCGGGGCGTTGAGGAACCGCATGGGGATGCTCCGGATGGCGGCAAAGGCCCCGTTCACCTGGAAGGAGGGGAGCTGACGGCGGCGGACGGTGATGGGCATGGTGCCCAGATAGTAGGGGGCCCTGCTGTTCTCCACCTGCCGGGCCAGAAGGATCATGCCGGAGCAGGTGCCCAGCACCGGCATCGCCTGGCTGATGCGAGCCCTGATGGGCTCCATCAGCCCAGGCTGGCGGAGTAGTTTGCTCTGTTTATCACAGTCGCCGCCGGGGAGGATGAGCCCGTCAAAGGGCCGCTCCAGGTCCGCCTGCTCCCGGAGGGGGAAGGACTCCACGCCGATACGGGTCAGCAGGTTCTGATGCTCCAGGAAGGTGCCCTGGACGGCAGAGACGGCGATGATCATGGTTGCTCACTCCTTTGGGGAAAATGGGGAAAAGTCCGGCGGCTGTTTCAGCATCTGCCGCCGCTCCAGGTGGTCGGGGAGGACGGAGGCCACAAACCCGTGAAAGGCGGGGCTGTGGTTCTTGTGGCGGATGTGGGCCAGCTCGTGGACCACCACATAGTCGATGGCGGCCTCCGGGTAGGCCATCAGCCGCCAGGAGAAGCAGACCCGGTTTTTCGGGGAGCAGGAGCCGAAGCGGGTCCTGGCCCCGGTAATCGTGATGCCGGTGGGGGCGACTCCCATGATTTTGGCGTAGTGGGCCACCTTGCCGGGGAGGATGTCCCTGGCCCGCCGGATGAGGGCCTCTGCCTGCTCCCGGGTGGGCTCCGGCCGCTGGCGGGCCTGCATCTGTGGCATATGCCGGTCCAGCCAGTCCTGATGACGGAGGACGATGTCCCGGATGTCCGCCTCCCCCATCCCCAGGGGCGCGCGGACGAGGACGGAACAGTCCGGGCGAATCTCCAGTGAGACGGTTTTCCGCCGGGAGCGGACGACCTGATAGGGATACATGGCGAGGCCTCCTGGGTGCGACGTTCTTTCCCCCTATTATGATTTCATTCGGGGAAAAATGCAAGAGGATTTTCCCCGGACCGGGGGCGCAGAGCGTCCGTCACCAGAGGTCCAGTTCGGGGACTTCTCCCCTGTCCCCCGGCCCTGGGGTCGGCTCCCGGGGCCGCTCCCGTCCGGCCCAGGTGCGCACCGCCGCCTGCCAGCTTTTCATCCTGGCCTTACCCAGCATCCAGCCTCTGGCCTCGTAGTAGTCCACGAATCGTTCCGGGTCGATGTCATAGCCCTGCTCCCGGCAGTAATCCCTCACCTCATCCAACGAAGGGGGCGAGGCGGGCTTTGCCCTCTCTCTCTTGGTATTTTTTCGTTCTTTGTTATTTCTTAGTGTGTCCCTCTCACCTGGGTCGGCGGCTGCCGTGTCCGGTATTCTGTGGATGTGGCCCTGGGCCGTATCCGGCATTTCACCGGCGGGGGCAGTCTCCTGTTCCGGCCCTTTACCGGTATCCGGCTGCTGCGTATCCGGAGATTCCCCGGAATCGGCGTTGACCGGTGCAGGTATCTCACGGACGGTGTATTGGCAGCTGCCAAAGGTGCCGTTCTCCCGTCGTTCCCACGCCCGGGACACATATCCATACTCCATCAGCTCTTTCAGCAGCGTGGTCACGGCTCCGGTCCCCAAACCGGCGACCTGGGCCAGTCCCCGGATGCTGAACCGCCACTCGTCGGCCATGCTCAGCATCAGGATGAGCAGGAATCTGGCCCGGGGACTCAGTCTCCCGTCCCGGATGACCCGGTTGTCGATGACCGTATAACCGGTCCTGTGGTCCGCCCGTTCTATCATAGCTCCCCGTCCCTTCGTTACGGCATAAGCCGTCTATGAGATGCTTTCATTATACCGTATCCGGGACAGAGGGACAATGCAACAGGAGGGAATGAGGACCTTTTCCGGGCGGTTTTGTGGCGTTTGATGCGTTGTTGTGGAAAATGGGGAAGGGAGAAAGAGAATGGGATGGTGCGAATTCGCCCGGGTGCCTGTCTTGTCGAGGGTGCGTGCTGCTCTCCCTCCGTCACGGCTTGCGCCGTGCCACCTCCCTCAAAGAGGGAGGCAAGGGGTTTTGCGCGCCCCTCTTGGCTCCCTCTCTGAGGGAGCTGTCAGCGAAGCTGACTGAGGGAGAGCGGTAGGGGCTACCGACACGCTGAAAACTGACCGCGAATCCGCACCGACTCGCCCACCCCCCAAACAGCAAGCACATTGACAAAAAGCAAAAACAGTGATACTCTGTGCATAACAGCAGATGAGCTGCACAGCCACCAATCTTATCATCTGCCAGGGAGGTCACTGCTATGGAATTGAAGGGCAGCAGAACGGAACAGAATCTGAAAACAGCCTTTGCCGGCGAGAGCGAGGCACGGAACAAGTACACCTATTTCGCCTCTGTGGCGAAGAAAGAGGGCTATGAGCAGCTGGCCGCCATCTTCCAGAAGACGGCGGACAACGAGAAGGAGCACGCCAAGATGTGGTTCAAGGAGC